>NZ_JAKMTD010000020.1:0-10735 GCF_025772965.1 Campylobacter sp. CNRCH_2013_0898h
ATTACAATTTTTTCGGATGTTTCTGCATTTTTTAATAGATTTAAACCAAGATTAATTGTAATGTGCTCGCCTATTGAACATTTAAATATTATAAGTGATTATACTAGGTATAATATGAGTGAAAAAGAGGGTTTGCTAACAGGTTTTGCAAGACACGATGCCTTATTGAAAAACAATAAAAATGATACTAAGCAAATTTTTATAATGCCAACATGGAGAAAATATATTGTTGGAGATGTGATTTTTGGGAAAGGTATTAGAGAGCACAATGAAGATTTTCTTTTAACTGAATATTTTATACAATGGAATGCTTTTTTGCGTAATAAAGAATTTGAGCAATTAGTAAAAACATATTCTTATAAAGTTATTTTTTGTCCCCATTTTTTAATTAGAGATTATGTTAAGTATTATAATTTGCCAGATTACATTCAAGTATACAGTAGAGAAGATGGTGAAACTCTACAAAAGGTTTTGCAAAATACTTCTTTATTGATAACCGATTATTCTACAATTTCTTGTGAATTGGCAGTTGCTCAAAAGCCAACTATTTATTTTCAATTTGACGAACAAGATAATTTAAATGGAAGGCATCATAAAAGAGCTCAGGGTGTAAGCTATCATACCCATGGTTTTGGTCCAGTGGCATACACAACTGATGAATTGATAAAGCAAATAAAATACTATTTTATTTCTGCAAAAGTAGATAGAAAATTTTATCTAAATATCAAAAATAGTTTTTATAGAAGCAAGAATAGTTGTATGGATATATATAATGCTATTTTGGATACATCAAGTGATCATGTAAGTACTATTGACTTGAAAAAGTTAATAGAAAAAGCAAGATCGGCGCAAAATAAGCAATTGTATCTTATTGCTTATTTTAAATGGCAATATATTATTGAAAATTATAGTCAAAATGAAAAAGATATATTTAATTATATCTATTGTGCCAGAAAATCAAATAGAGACCTTGAGATTATTAATTTTTTTGAAAAAAATTATCACTTAATTATATCTAAAAAAAATATGCTTGAGTTATTAAAAAGTGGAATTAAAACTAACAATAAGCAATTTATCGTTTCTATTTTACTTAAAATGGATTCAAATGTAAGCTTAGAAAAAATGATGTTAAAGTTAAAATTACAATATTTTATAGAGGATTGTTCATATTTGATAACACGTCAAATATTAATAAATGAGTTGGGTGTTTCAGAATGCTATATAGATTATCAGATTCAAATGTTTAATGTAAGTTTGATTAAGTATATGTGTTTCGGAGATGAAGGCATTTGGGAGCATTTTAGAAATTTTGAGGAGTTATAATGGCTATTATATTATCTAAAAGAATAGATGGTACTGGTTCTAGGTTAATTTGTTTGATGAATGCTTTTTTTTTATCAAAAAAAGCAGATTTGGATATACCGGTTAAATTTACATGGGGAGAATTTAAGCCTTATACAAAAACTGCAGATTGCAATGGTTTTAGAAAAGTAAGTGATGATAATAATATTCAAATTCTAGGATTATGTACAGATGAGAAAGAAAATATTTTTACAGAAAACTTCATTAATAATTTTTTTATAAATCAAATAAATGGTAATGTTGTAGAATTAAATTCTTATTTTAATTTAGAAGATTTTAATGCTTTTCTTTCTGAGAATATAGGAAATGATATATATATTAATACACCATTGGGGGATTTGTGTCCAAGATGGTTTAAAAACATTAGCTACGAAGAATATAGACATGAAATGTCTTTGATATGGAAAAAAATAGAATTTAATGCAAAAATAGAACAGATAATGGAGAGCGCCAAAAAACAAGTGAATGAGAAAATAGGAAATGATTTTATAGCAATACATATTAGGAGCGGTGATGCTATTTATGACTATGGTGATTTTAGAAAATTTAATCTTCAATCTGTCTATCATGCAACTCCATGCGAAATTCCACTTGCTATTATAGAAAAAAATTTAAATAGAAAAATTTTACTTTCAGGTGATGATTTAGAAACCATACGAAAAATTGCCGAAATATCGAATCATCCAGAAATTTATACTATGGATGATTTTAGAGATGTAAAAACAATGTCAAATTTGGAACTTTTCTTCTTTGATATTGCATTTATGTCAAAAGCGTCAAGATTATATGGAACTCATTCTGCTGTTGTTAGACTTGCTAATTTTATTGGTGATCAACAGTTTGTTAACAATTATGAAGAAATAGATGCTTCTCAATATCTTGCTATTCATAATAAATATTATTCAATTTTGAATGTATCACCATCTCAGAAAGCTTTTAGTCTATTTCATGCGTTTTTATATTCAAAGATATTAGGAAAACCTATGGAATATTTGATTTCTATTTTAGAAGATGCTTTGAAATATGATCCCGATAATGACAAGTATCATATTCATATTGTAGATTCTTTATTAAGCAATAATAAAAAAAAAGAAGCTGAAGAATATCTATGCAAAGTTTTTTTTGAATTGAATAGAAAGGAACAGTATATAAAAACATTATTATTACGTGGGTGGATAGGAATTGTATATAAAAAAGAATTTCAAAATTATTTAAAGTTTGCGGAAAAAAATTTTCCATGTATTTGTTATGTGGCATCTATAATAACTGAATTTGAAGGAGATATAATAAAATCTCATGATTTTGCTATATTAGCTTTTAATTCAAAGCATAAAACTTTTTTTAATAATTCCTATTTAAGAATAGAAGAAAAATTTCGTTTATATTATGAAAAACAAAATTTTAAAAGAAAAAAAGAAAATGCTTTATTTTTTAGAAATAAAGCACTAGTTTTTAAATCAGAATGGAAATGGAATAAAGCGATTTCTAATTATCAATTATCATTAGAATATACAGATGATTATTTGTTAGAATTTTTAGCTTTTTTAGTTGATATAAGCAAAATAGATTTGCTAAATAATATAATTGAAAACTATTCTTATGAAAGATTGAAACTGATTCCTGAATTAGATATGTTTTCTAGTGTGAAAGATTATTTAATGTTTTATGATAAACATATATTAAACAAATCTGAGATATATTATTTTTTAAGAGATCATAATAACAATCAAAGCGCTATACTTGATTTTTTAAATAATTATAAAGACATTGATAGTCTTGATGAAAATAGCGAATTGGTTATTACCTATCTTTTGATGATATTAGCTAAAAAATATAAGTTAAAAAATATTGAATTTGATATTATAAAATTTTACCGCAAAATTTGGAATAAAAATCTTGTAAGAGCGCAATATATAATATCAAAGATATATTTTATACAGTGGGACAATATTGATATTATTATTGGTATATTAAGTGATTTAACTGCTTTGGGAGATATGAATAATAAAAAAATTCTCAATATAAGAAAGAAAATTTTCAATCAGTTATCGGTTTATACAAGGAAATCTAATACTAAAGTTGCTGTCTGCTTATGGGGAATTTTTAGAGGCAATTCAGATAAAACTTTAAAACTAATCAAAGAAAACATTATTAAACCTTTGGATGCGGATGTCTTTTTGCATTTATGGGATCATTGGGATGTTTGGAATGGATATGGCGGAGATTTGCATTGGGTTAGAAGATATGTAGAACGAAAAAATAGAAAATTTTTTCCGAAAGAGATATGTAATTATGACACACTAAAAAAATATTTTCCTAGTGTTTTTGAAAAAATATCAACTCCAATTAAAGATAATTTACCATTAGATGATATTTGTTCTTCATTAAGTCCTCGTAAAATTCTTATTGAAAGTCAAGATGATTTTATGAATTCAGTTACTATTCCTATGAGATATTTAGAATATTCTCCTTTTCCTAATTATGCTCCATATTCTAGAGCTAGATTAAGATATGGAATGTATAAAAGTTTTAGGCTTACAAAAGAAGTTGAACAAAAATACGATTATATTATTCTTGCGAGAGTAGATCAGGCGTATGTAGATAATTTTGACCAAGAACAGTTATTTTCTTTGAGAGATAATGATTTATTGTGCAGATTTTTGAGGCATGGTTTGGATGATAGAATTATTGCCGCCAAAAGCTCTGTGATTGAGAAATTTGTTGATAAATATAATTTCATGATAGAAAGAAAAAAAGTTGATTTTTATGATAGTATAAAAAAATCTTTTCATCTAAAAGGAGAGGAAGGAGTTGGTGTGCTATGGTGTTTAGAGAATAATATTAGTCCAATTAATATAAACATGAATATTGATATTTACCTACCAACCAAGGGAATGATACCTGATTTTTATAATGAATTAATTGCAGATTTGAAAACTTCAGGCTCGTGTTTTTCAAACAGAGAAGAATATATTGATTTTGTAAAATTTGTTAAACAAAATCAGCAAAATCTTTTTAAAAAATATTTGAATATGGGAGCTGTTGATAGAGTCAAGAAGCATTTAAGTTATAGATTAGGTGAAATTGTATTAAATAACTACAACTCCTTTGGTAAGTGTATTTTTATACCATTTTTATTGTATATAGAAAGTAATAAATTTAAAAAACAAAATGGTAAAAAGCACAATAGAAACAAGCCATTAAAATATTACGACGATTATGAACAAGCTTTGGTTGAACAAAATTCTATAACATATAAAATTGGAAATATAATTGTAAATGTAAATAAAAGAGGTAAAATGGGATATTTTAAAGCTTTTTATGAAATTATAAATATTATTAAAAATAAGGGTTGATTTTTTATGAATTTAAAATCTAAAATTTATATAGCTGGTCATGGTGGCCTGGTTGGATCTGCTATATTTGGACTGTTGAATAAAATAGGATATGATAATATGATTACTAAGCCACGAGATGAATTAAATTTATTAGATATAACTCAAGTGGAATCTTTTTTTAAACAAGAAAAGCCAGAGTATGTTTTTTTATGCGCTGCTAAAGTTGGTGGAATATTGGACAATAGAAATCATAAAGCCGATTTTATTTTTCAAAATCTTCAAATTCAAAGTAATATTATACACCAATCTTATTTATATGGAGTAAAAAAATTAATTTTTATAGCTTCAACTTCTATTTATCCAAAAGATTGTAGTATAACTCAAGAATCAGACTTGATGACAGGAGAGTTAGATTATTCAAATGAATCTTATGCTATTGCTAAAATAGCAGGTGTTAAGATGTGTGAAGCATATAATATTCAATATAATACAAATTTTATTTCTTTAGCTCCTACAAATTTATATGGCGAAAACGACAAATTTGATTTAGAAAAAGCACATGTTATACCAGCATTAATACGAAAATTTCATTTAGCTAAATTATTAATGGAGAAGAAATATCAAGAATTAATGAGCGATTTGAATATAAATAATACAGACGAAGCAAGAAAATATTTAATTCAATTTGGAATTAAAGATAACAATATAACGATATGGGGGAGTGGTAATGCAAAAAGAGAATTTTTACATGTAGATGATTTGGCTGAGGCTTGTGTTTTTGTCATGAACAATATAGATTTTAAAGACTTATGTGCAAGTGATGGTGAAATAAAAAATACTCATATTAATATTGGTCCAAGTGAAAATATATCCATCAGGGATTTGGCTTATATTATAAAAGATATTGTGAGCTACAAAGGAGATATTATTTTTGATAAAGTAAAACCAGAAGGAGTTATGAATCGTTTTACAGATTGTTCTAGAATTCATTCGTTAGGTTGGAAGCATAAAATTGATCTTGTAAATGGAATAAAAAAGTTATATAATTGGTATTTAAAAATAAAATAAGGAGAGTAAATGAAATATTCTTTAGCTTCATCTACTTGGGATGAAAAAGAATTACAAGCAATACAAAATGTTATTAAAAGCGATATGTTTACTATGGGTACAAAGGTGGCTGAATTTGAAAAGGATTTTGCTAAATTTACAGGTTCTAAGTATGCGGTTATGACAAGTTCGGGTTCAACTGCAAATTTGATAGCAACAGCAGCTTTGTTTTATACAAAAAATCCTAAACTAAAAAGAGGAGATGAAGTTATAGTTCCTGCCGTATCATGGAGTACTACTTATTATCCACTTTATCAATATGGTTTAAAGCTAAAATTTGTAGATATAGATTTAGAAACACTAAATTATGATTTAGAAGCTTTAAGTGGTGCTATTAATGATAAAACAAAAATGATTATGATTGTAAATTTATTAGGAAATCCTAATGAATTTAATGCAATTAATGATCTTGTAAAAGGAAAAGACATTGTTTTACTAGAAGATAATTGCGAATCAATGGGGGCAGAGTATAAGGGAAAACAAACTGGAACTTTTGGTATTATGGGAACTTTTTCAACATTCTTTTCCCACCATATGGCTACAATGGAAGGTGGTTTTGTTGTTACAGATGATGAAGAGTTGTATCATATTTTGCTATGTTTAAGAGCACATGGTTGGACTAGAAATCTTCCAAAGGAAAATTTAGTAGCCAATAAAGGTGATGATTGGTTTAGTGAGTCATTTCGTTTTGTATTGCCAGGATATAATGTACGTCCGGTAGAAATGAGCGGGGCTATCGGTATAGAACAGCTTAAAAAGTTACCTATGTTTTTAAAACATCGTAGAGAAAACGCGAAATTATTTTGTGAATACTTTCAAAATCATCCTGAATTTATTATGCAAAAAGAAATTGGAAGTAGTTCGTGGTTTGGATTTTCTTTGGTGATTAGACCAAATTCGAAATTGCAAAGAAAAGATATTATTAAAAAATTAGAAGAAAATGATATAGAATACCGTCCTATAGCTACTGGAGATTTTACGCAAAATGAAGTGATCAAGTATTTTGACTATGAAATTCATCAAGAATTGAAAAATGCAAAATATATCCACGAAAAAGGATTTTTTGTGGGTAATCACCAATTTAGCATTAGCGATCAAATTAACTTATTTAAAAAAGCATTGGATAGTCTATGAAAAAAACAGCATTAATTACAGGTTTTACAGGTCAAGTTGGGTCGCAAATGGCGGACTTCTTACTAGAAAATACTGACTATAATGTTATAGGTATGATGCGTTGGCAAGAACCTATGGATAATATCTATCATTTAAGTGATAGGATCAATAAAAAAGACAGGATTAGTATTTTTTATGCTGATTTAAATGATTATTCAAGTATTCAAAAGCTTTTTGAGAGTAAACGACCGGATGTGGTTTTTCATTTGGCTGCACAGTCTTACCCAAAAACCTCTTTTGATATACCTATAGAAACCTTACAAACTAATATCATAGGCACAGCAAATATTTTAGAAAATATTAGATTGTTAAAAGCCAAAGATGGCTATGATCCTGTAGTGCATGTGTGTTCTTCTAGTGAGGTTTATGGTAGGGCAAAAGTAGGTATTAAGCTAAATGAGGATACAACTTTTCATGGTGCAAGTCCCTATAGTATAAGTAAAATTGGCACAGATTATTTAGGAAGATTTTACGGTGAGGCTTATGGTATAAGAACTTATGTCACTAGGATGGGAACTCATAGTGGTCCAAGACGTTCTGATGTGTTTTTTGAAAGTACAGTTGCAAAGCAAATCGCATTGATTGAAGCGGGTTATCAAGAGTCTGTTATCAAAGTAGGAAATTTATCAAGTGTAAGAACTTTTCAAGATTGTCGTGATGCTATAAGGGCTTATTATTTGCTTTCATTAGAAAGCGAAAAAGGAAAAGTTCCTTGTGGTGAAGCTTTTAATATAGCAGGTGAAGAGGCTTTTAAGCTTCCCGAAGTTATCGATATACTTTTGAGTCTTTCTACAAGAAAAGATATCAAAGTAGAGCAAGACGAAGAAAGAATGCGTCCTATTGATGCAGATTATCAAATGTTTGATAATACTAAAATCAAAAGCTATATCAACTGGAAACCAGAAATTCCAGCTAGGCAGATGTTTGAAGATTTGCTAAATCATTGGAGAAAAGAAATTTCCATGGGTAGAATCCCGCTAAATAGGTAGTAATCATGACAATTCGTTCTCAAACCCCATTGCGTTTAGGTTTAGCCGGTGGGGGTACTGATATAAATTTATATTGTGATCAATACACAGGTTATGTTTTAAATGCAACGATATCTTTATATGTGCATTGTACTTTAGCAGAAAGAGAAGATGAAAAAATCATCTTTGATTCTTCAGATACAAATGTAAAAGCAGAGTATAAAAGCAAAGATTTTTTAGAAAATGATGGCAAGCTAGATCTTTATAAAGCAATTTATAATCGTTTGGTAAAAGACTATGTTAAAAAACCTTTAAGTTTTTCTTTGCATACTTATTCAGATGTGCCAAGTGGTAGTGGGCTTGGTGGTAGCTCTACTTTAGTGGTGGGCATTATCAAAGCATTTGCTGAGTGGCTGAATTTACCTTTGGGTGAGTATGAGATAGCACGTTTAGCGTATGAGATTGAACGAGAGGATATGGCTATAGTAGGCGGTGCACAAGATCAATACGCTGCAACTTTTGGTGGGTTTAACTTTATGGAATTTTATGATCAAAAAAGAGTGATCGTTAATCCTTTGCGCATTAAAAATTGGATAGTAAATGAGCTTGAAGCTAGAGTTTTGCTTTATTTTACAAGTATTACTAGAGAGGCTAAAGATATAGAAGAGCATAAAAAAGGAAAATTAGGAGATGAAAACTCTCTTAATGCTATGCATGCGATAAAACAAGATGCACTAGATATGAAAGAAGCATTGTTTAGGGCTGATTTTGACAAAATAGCTCAAATTTTAGGCAAGTCATGGCAGTCAAAGAAAATTATTTCTGATATAGTAAGTAATGATGAGCTTGAAAGAATTTATCACTTAGCCATGGAAAATGGTGCCTATAGTGGCAAAACAAGTGGAGCGGGTGCTGGAGGGTTTATGTTTTTTATGGTTGATCCTATAAAAAAATATAAACTTAAAAAAATTCTAAATGAACAGCAAGGGTATGTACAAGAGTTCTACTTCACTAAAGAAGGAGCAAAATCGTGGAAAATTTAAATTTATATATAAAATCTCATTTTAGCGATTCAATTGATATTAAAACTAAGATTTTAAATGATAATGATATGATCAGCTTAATTAAAGAGGTATCTTTAAAAGTGATTAACGCTTATAAAAATGGCAATAAAACTTTACTAGCAGGCAATGGAGGAAGTGCAGCTGATGCACAGCATATAGCTGGGGAGTTTGTGAGTAGATTTTACTTTGATAGACCTGGTATTGCAAGTATTGCTTTAAGTACTGATACGAGTATTTTAACGGCTATTGGTAATGACTATGGCTATGAAAATTTATTTGCAAGACAAGTACAAGCTCAAGGTGTGAGTGGGGATGTGTTTATAGGAATTTCTACAAGTGGAAATAGTAAAAATATCTTAAAAGCTTTAGAAATTTGTAAAGAAAAAGGAATTTTAAGCATAGGTTTAACCGGGGCTAGCGGTGGTGCTATGAATGAACTTTGTGATTATTGTATTAAAGTGCCATCAACTTGTACGCCAAGGATTCAAGAAGCACATATTTTAATAGGACATATCATCTGTGCTATAGTAGAAGAAGAGCTTTTTGGTAAGGGGTTTGATTGCAAGCTATAGTTTTAGCAGGAGGGCTTGGCACAAGATTAAAAAGCGTAGTACAAGATCTTCCAAAGCCTATGGCACCTATTAATGGAAAGCCATTTTTAACCTTTGTTTTAGAGTATTTAAAAAAACAAGGAATTACTGAAGTTATTTTAAGTGTTTCGTATAAATATGAACTCATCCAAGAGTACTTTAAAGATGAATTTGAAGGTATGAAAATACACTATAACATTGAAAAAGAGCTTTTAGGTACAGGTGGAGCTATAAAAGATGCCTTGAAATTTATAAAAAATCAAGCTTATGTTTTAAATGGTGACACTATATTTGATATTGATCTAAAAAATCTTGCTTTAAATGATAGTAAAATTTGTATTGCACTCAAACAAATGCAAAATTTTGATCGATATGGCACTGTAAACGTTGATGATCAAGGTATTGTGATATCTTTTGAAGAAAAGGTATTTAAAAAACAAGGTTTAATCAATGGTGGTATATACTTGCTAAAAAAAGATATTTTTGATGAATTTGATTTGGAGAAAAAATTTTCTTTTGAAGAATTTTTGCAGTCAAATTGTAACGCATTGAAAATACAAACCCAAATTTTTGATGATTATTTTATTGATATTGGGGTACCACAAGATTATCATATATTTATGAGTTTCAAGGGGAAAGTATTATAATGATAGCTTATATTCATGTTGGTTTACCCAAAACTGGAACTACTACAATACAAAAATTTTTATCTGATAACTTTTTAAATCCTAATCAATGCTTCGTTTCTCCAAAACAACTAACTATCACTAGCCACAATAGACATCGTAAAATAGTTAGAATAATTCAAAAAAAAAGTGTTTCATATAATGAAGTTTTAGATTTTAAAAAATATCTTCAGCAAAATCAAAATAGTAAATTTATATTTTCTGCGGAAGATTTTGTTTGGGATTTTATTGAATGTAAAAATTTTTTTCATAAAGTAAAAGAAATAAAAATTTTTTTTAATAATAATGGGTTTAATAAAGTATTTATAATTATATATTTAAGAGACTATTTTGATTTTGTGGTTTCATTAATTGCTCAAATGATTAAAAATAATCAAGTTGAAAATACTTCTTTATATATAAAATTTTTATTAAACTATAAATATATATGCCAAGTTTACACTGAAG
>NZ_JAKMTD010000021.1:0-10441 GCF_025772965.1 Campylobacter sp. CNRCH_2013_0898h
ACTATGCCACAATATAACTACCCAAGATACAAAAGAGAAATCGCTGGACAAACACTAAATTATCTAAGTGCTATACCTATGTATAATAAAGGCTTAGATGAACTTAAACTACAAGAAAATACAGAATATAATCTAAATTATAAAAATGAACATTATCTAACTATCTCTAATTCTACTATAGGAAAAGATAATACCGATGCAAAAGCAAGAAATGAAATCACTTTAAAAAATGATATAGACAAGGAAGAATTTTACATTTTAGCACAAAAAGATTATAAAGAAGAAATAGGCAATAACTATGAGCAAACTATAAAAAATAACAAAACCTCAGAAGTAGGAGCTTTATATACTGAATTTATTACCTTAGGGCATATGCAAAATATCATAGGTTTTAAAAATGTCAATGTAGGTGCGCAGTATCTAGAAAATACCCTGCTTTCTAAAGATACTAATGTGGGTTTAAGTAATACTTTGAATGTAGGAATTAGTAATGAAGTCAATATCGGACAAAATCATGAAGAAAAAATAGGAAATGATAAAAGAGTAATCATCAACAATAACCTAGAGCAAGATATCAAAAATGATTTTATCCAAAGAATAGGACATAATAAAAATGAAACCATAAAAGGTTCTTATGTGCTTCAAACCAATCAAAGTATAAAATTTCACTCCAAAAAAGATCTAAGCATAGAAACAAATGAGTATTTCAAAGCTGAAGCTGATGATTCTATTAGTTTTAAAGCTAAAAATAATTGTTCCTTTACGGCTGATGAAATAAATACTTTAGCTAATAAAGAAAGCACTTTAATAGCACAAAAACGAATCATCTCTCAAGTAGGTGAAAATACCACCATCACACAAACAAAAGATAAGATTATACTTCAAGTAGGAAAAATGCAAGTAATTATAGATGATAAAGGTTTAAGGGTAAAAGGAGGTGATTTGAGAGCAGATTAAAAGCAATTTTTTTAAATTAAAACTAAAATCACAAAGAAACCCAATTTATAAAAAAACTAAAGGAAAAACAATGAAAACATTAGAAGAAATATTATCTTTAGAAGAAGATGTAGATAAATATGTAAAAAACTTATGTTTAGAATTTTATGATCTTGTAGAGGCTAACAAACTTGAAGAAGTTAAAGAATTTTTAAAAGATTATCCTGTGCCTGAAATATTTTTTGAAAAATGCTATACACCTTATTGGGATAGTGAAAACAAAAGAGCTATTATCGATCCTGTTATCGCTTTAGCTTGTGCAGGAATTGCTTATGATAAAAGTAAAAGTTTTGAAATGATGGAGTATTTTGAAAATTTAGGACTTAAAGCCAATGAAGTGTGCTTTGGATACAATGCACTTAGTAGGTATATTGATAGAGATGGAAAAAATAAAGAAGTAATAGAGTATTTTTTTAAAAAAGGATGCACATTTGAAACTTATAATGAAGAAAGCGGCAGCACTCCTTTACATGAATGGATATTATGCGGCGAAGAAGTGAAGTATTTAGAAGAAGCTTTAAAACTAGGAGCAAATCCTAATATGAGAGCCATTAAAACAGAAAGTGAATTTAGCTTTACTAATACAGGAGAAACCCTTTTGCATAGAGCTGCAGAATCTGATGAGAAACCTATAGGAGCTTGTGTGGAAGTGCTAATCAAATATGGAGCTGATGTAAATGCGGCTAATTGTTGTATAAGTGATATTGAAGATGGAAAAATTGAATATTATGATCCTGCTACTCCATTGGATAGAGCTAATACTTGCGATATAAATAAAAACATAAAAATCTTAAAAAAAGCAGGAGCTAAGACTTGGGAGGAATTGGTTGAAGAATACAATATCGATACAAGCTTAGAAGAACCAGAACAAATTAAAATGTATGAAGAAAGAAGAAAGAAGAAAAAATAAAGGAAAAACAATGGATTTTAATACCGATATTTTAGAAAGCTTAGATGATTTCAAAGCATTTTTAGACACAAAACCTAATAAAGAACTCCTAGAAGCAGTAAAAAATCATATAGATGATTTTATGGAAGGTGCATATAATAATTTAGATCCAGAAAACTACGAAGTTGCTTTTGAAGAAGATACTGGTATACCTTATGATGAAGCAGATGAGGATGAATTTAAGGATTGGTTTATTAAAAATGTGCTTTGTCATGATGATTTAAGTGAGATTTATAAAATACTAAAATCACTTGTTAAAGATTAAAACTCATTTTATAAAGAAAGGAAAAACAATGAAAACATTAGAAGAATTAATAAATTTTGAAGAAAATTCTTCAGAAGAATATTTAGAAGAATTATGTTTAGAATTTTATGATCTTGTAGAGGCTAACAAACTTGAAGAAGTTAAAGAATTTTTAAAAGATTATCCTGTGCCTGAAATATTTTTTGAAAAATGCTATACACCTTATTGGGATAGTGAAAACAAAAGAGCTATTATAGATACTGCTATCACTTTAGCTTGTGCAGGAATTGCTTATGATAAAAGTAAAAGTTTTGAAATGATGGAGTATTTTGAAAATTTAGGACTTAAAGCTGATGAAGTGTGCTTTGGATTTAATGCACTTAGTAGGTATATTGATAGAGATGGAAAAAATAAAGAAGTAATAGAGTATTTTTTTAAAAAAGGATGCACATTTGAAACTTATAATGAAGAAAGTGGCAGCACTCCTTTGCATGTTTGGATATTGTTTAATCATGCAAATTATTTAGAAGAAGCTTTAAAACTAGGAGCAAATCCTAATATGAGAAGTATTAAAACAAAAAATGAATTTAGTTTTAGCGATGCAGGAAAAACCCTTTTACATAGGGCTGCAGGAAGCAAAGAAAAACCTATAGGAGCTTGTGTGGAAGTGCTAATCAAATATGGAGCTGATGTGAATGCGGCTAATTGTGGTATAAGTGATATTGAAGATGGAAAAATCAGCTATTATAAACCTGCAACCCCATTAGATAGAGCTAATACTTGCGATATAAATAAAAACATAAAAATCTTAAAAAAAGCAGGAGCTAAGACTTGGGAAGAATTGGTTAAAGAATATGATATAGATACAAGCTTAGAAAGAATAGAACAAATTAAAATGTATGAAGAAAGAAGAAAGAAGAAAAATTAAGATAAAAAACAAAAAAGGATTTTTCATTGGAATTTAATGATGTGAAATTTAAAATCAAAGAATTTGAAAGTGTAGATATCATCAGTGGTTATTCTCTTGCCTTTTATTTGCCTAAAGAAGAGCATATGATAGGAGAAGAAAACAAGAATAAAAACCAAAAAACAAAAAAAGATGAATATCGCATCAATAAAAGCAAATCTTTAGAATATATACAAACAATCAATGAAGAAAAAGAAAAAGAAATTGAAAAACTTAAACTTCAAAGCAATGAAAAAATCAATGAAGAATTTGATAAATTAAAAGATGATGCTTTGCCTGCTAAAGGATATAAAAGAAAAGATTATGAATACGATGTATTTTATGATATTTATACAAGTGATGATAATATAAAAAATCATATAAGATCATTTTCAATAGATAATGGCGTGGCAACAGTAACAAAGGATTTCTTGAAAGAATTTTATGAAAAATCTTTCAAGAATGAATCTGGTTATAAATGGTGTCTTATACCTAGACTAATCTGTGATAAAGGAGAATCTAGTTTTGATCCTGTGCCTATTTTAAATAGCAGCTTTGTCATTTCAGAATTAAGCAATATCAAACAAAAAACCCTTACTTTTCAAAGAAAAATAGCCAATGTGGAACATCCAAGTCATTTTGCTTTACAAAGTCCTAAGGTTTTTAAAAGTATGCTTGAAAACGAACAAAGCTTTGCTTCTTATGGTGGTAAAGAAAAACAAATAAAAGATCTTTTAAAAAGCGCACAACATAAGCTTGAAACCATTAAAAAAGCAGATGGAATTTCTGAAGAAACTAAGGAAGATTTGCAGGAAAAACAAAAAGAAGAAGTTGAAAAATGCAAAGAATTAAAAAATAATAAGAAAAAAATTTCACCTAAACTCATAGGAGATACGGGAGAATATGTTGCTTCTTTGCTTTTTGGGAAAAGATCTACACGCTATTTAAGCAATCAAAGAAAACTAGATGCGAATTTTAACATTCATAGTTTTAATCATACTATACCTGATTTTTTAGTAAATATTAATGGTATTCCTAGTTTAGTCGAAGTTAAAAATGTCCAAGTTCAAAGTCTAACAGAACAAATAAGTTTTGAGTTAAAACTCGCTAGAGAATATGAGCTTGATTACATCTTTGTGTGTAATCATTATACACATTTAACAGAAAATGTAACAGGAAGTGTATTGACTCGTGAAGAACATGAAAAACTAGCACTCGATGGAAAAAAAGTAGGTGAGTTTAATAAAGAAACAAAAAGATTGAAAAAAACAAAGGTGGTAGAAATCCTAAATGAAAAGGATAAAGACAAGCAAAATTGGTCTGAAGTATCAAATATTCAAACTTCTCGTTTGAGAATTTTTTCAGAAAAAGGTGGAGATTGTGATGCAAGAAGTGGCTTTATCTACCATAGGCATTTACATAGAAGCATAAAAACTGCTTTTAAAGAAATATATCTACATCATATAAAAGGAGCAACACCTAATAAAATAGTAATAAAAAGATTAAATTTAAATAATGCAGAAGAATTAGAAGAAGTTTTTAATGAAAATAAAAACCTTCAAAAAAGTTAAAGAAGTTTTGTGAAAATCAAAAGGATATAAATGCTAAATAACATAACAATCAAAGGCTATAAATCTATAAAAGATTTATCCGAATTTGAACTTAAAAATTTAAATATCTTAATCGGTGCAAATGGTGCAGGTAAAAGTAATTTTATCTCGGTATTTAAAATGCTTAATGCATTGTTTAATAAAAATTTGCAATTTTATACACAAGATAAAGGACCTGATAGTTTTTTGTATTTTGGTAGAAAAGAAACAAATGAGATATATTTTAAATTTACTTTTGGTAAAAATAGTTATTATGCTACTTTAATTCCAACAAGTGAAAATAAACTTATGATATCAAAAGAATATATTTTCTTTGATGGAGATTATAAAAATTATGAAGAACTCATAGGAAGCAATCAATTAGAAAGCAATCTTTCAAAAATAATGGAGCAATCTTATTCTAAAAAAGTGGCACAACATGTTATAAGTGAAATTAAGAAATGGAAGCTTTATCATTTTCATGATACTGGAGATACATCTAAAATGAAAAGCATATGTGATGTAAATGATAATCTTATATTCAAAGAAGATGCACAAAATATAGCAGCTTATCTTAAAATGCTCCATGATAATCACAATAAACATTATGAACAAATTTTAACTACTATACAAGATATTGCTCCTTTTTTTGGGGGATTTATTTTTAGAAATAGTGATAATATACAATTAGAATGGTACCATAAAAACGATCCTGATACTCCTTTTAAAGCACATATGCTTTCTGATGGAACTTTAAGGTTTATATGCTTAGCTACTTTATTGCTTCAGCCTTTTAAGCTAATGTCAGGAACAATTATTATCGATGAGCCTGAATTAGGACTACATCCTTATGCGTTAAAAATTTTAAGCGAGATCATTAAAAGAGTAGCTCAAGAAAAACAACTCATTATTTCTTCTCAATCTGTAGAACTGATAAATCATTTTGAAGCACAAGATATTATAGTTGTAGATAAAGAAGGTGATCAATCTATTTTTACAAGAATGGACAATGAAAAACTACAAACTTGGCTTGAAGAATACACACTTGGAGAAATTTGGGCTAGTAATCTTATAGGTGGGAGACCAAAATAATGTCAGATATTATAAGATGCTATGTAATTTGCGAAGGACAAAGTGAAGAAAAATTTATCAATGAAACTTTAAGTCCGTATTTTCACAATGTCAAAATTTATCTCACTCCACTTACAATACCTACATCTAAAGGACACAAAGGCGGTGCGCTTTCGTATGATAGAGTGGTTGATTTTATCGTTAAAAAATTAAAACAAGATACACAAGCTTTCATGACAACTATGTTTGATTATTATGGATTAGATGATGAATTTTTAAAAGAAAATAAAGCTGATACTGATATATATGAATATATTGAAAAAATACAAAAAGATTTTGATGAAGCAATTAAACAAAAATGCGATACAAATAAATTTTTTAGCTATATACAACCACATGAATTTGAAAGTTTGCTTTTTAGTGATATTACAAAAATCATTGAAGCAGACGCTGAATGGGATGAAAAACTCATTTGCGAATTAGAATGTATTATCGAAAAATACAATAATCCAGAATTCATCAACAATAGCAAGGAAACAAGTCCGTCACACAGGCTAAAAAAGATTTTTTCTTCTCCTAGCTATAAAAAAGTTTTGCATGGTAGCAAGATCGCAAAAGAAATTGGTATAGACAACATAAGATTAAAATGTCAACACTTTAACAAATGGTGTGAAAAAATTGATGCTTTGAAAGCTTTTAAATGAAACAAACATTAAGTGCCAATCAGGTTAGCTTTCATCTTTTATCTAAAAAAACTTTTAGTGATGAAAAATATCTTAATGCTTGGAGTTTAAAAGGTAATCGTTTAAATGCCAAAGATTGGTTTGAATTTAAAAAAGCCAATGAAAATAATTTTTATAATAAACATTTAGAAAATACATTAAAAGCTATGCAAGAACTTAAAGCTTGTTTTAGTATTGATCAATTTGAGGGTATAAATCTACACAGTGAGGATGAATGGTTAAATTTTTTACCTTCAAATTATACTCAAATTTATAATCGTTTATGTAGGGATAAAAGCAAATACATTTTACATCGATACTATCAAAAGGATGAATTAAGTGAAATAGGAACTCTTAAAAACCTCTCCCCTAATTTACCTTTTTGGGATGAAAAAGGAGAAAATTTTTCTCAAAGCCAAATCAATACTTTTATAGAAAAAGATAATTTAGCACCCTACTTTAATAAATATGATATTTATTTTAATTCTTCATTATGCCTTACTTTTAATCTTAATGATGAAAATTTAAATTATCTAGTAAAAAATTATGAAGATAGACTTAATTATGGCTTTATCTCAAAAACTCAAGAACAACTTCAAAAAGAGTTAAATTTAAGCAAAGAAGACAAAATCATCTTAGAACTTGAAAATATTTTTTTAAGCCTTTGTAAGGGCATAAGTGCTGATTATGCTTTTATGGGTTTTTCTTATTTTTTTGTAGGGTATGATTATGTATTAAACTCTAAAAATAATACTTTAAAATCTTACCCTACTAATTATGATGAGTTAATTTATAAAAGAAGCTTTAAAGAGCATATTGAAGAATTTGCAAATAATTATTTTTTAAATTATTATTCTAAAGAACTTTTAAATGAACTTGATGATCAAGAATTAAACAAAGATAGACTTAATTATTATCTTGTTAATTACAACAAAATTCCAAAAAACACAGAAGAAGAAAATACACAAGGTATGCTTTCTAAGCAAAAAAATGTAAATATCAACTTTGTAAATTTTATAGACTATAAAGACTATGTTTATAACAATAAAGATGATTTTTGGGAGTTTTCAGCAGAAGAAAACTCTATACTTTGGGAAAAATTTCTAAGTAAAAACACCCTAAAACCCTTTCCTTTAAATTTTGATTGTTCTTTAGAAGAAAAATTTCTTTATGCTAAAGATGAGCAATTAAAAAGCATACTTCAAACCCACAAGGCTTTTTATGGCTAAAAAAAGAAAAATAACTCTTCCTAAAATAGAAGCTATTAATATAAGTCCTGATACTTCTTGTATGCATCCTATATTAGAAGATAATACTTTATTATGCATACATGGAGGTAAGGTTAAGTTAAAAGCAAAGAATGCTAAAAGAATAAAATCAGACAATGTTCCTATTATGCTTAATAACGAAATACAAGGAGCTAGTATAAGTGGATGTGTAAATCCACCTATGCTAGGAGGACCTTGTACTAAAGTAGCTTTAGTATTTGCTCATACTTATTCAAATCATAAAGTAAATCATAAACATTCTGTATTACAAATGGGTTTAATAGGGGTAAGTAATAAAGGTTATCCTATATTAGCTATACCTAAGAAAAATAAGATTAAATTTGCTTTAGCTAAAATACAAGCTAATCCTCTTGCTAAGATTAAATGGGACAAGATAAGATGGGAAGGGATAGGAGGTAAGCTAAAAGCAGCACAAAGAAGAAAACAAGTAAATAAACAACAAGTATTTTTAAAAGAAGTTCAAGCACAACAAAAAGAAGCTAAAAAAGTTTTAGCAAATATGGAAAAAAAGATACAAAAATTAAATGGCATTGATAAATTAAGCAATAAACAAAAAGGAAATTATGGCGAAGCTAAAATGCATTTGCATTATTTAAATCAAGGCTATAAAAGAATTAGCTTAAACAAAGTTCAAGGACTTGATGATAAAATTCATCAAGGAATTGATGGAATTTATTATAACCCCAATAAAAATCCAAAATATATCATCGCAGAAGCTAAGTTTGGAACAGGCAAGTTAAATAGAAATCAAAAAACCAAACAGATGAGTAATAGTTGGATATTAGAAGAGGACAAAAATAGACTTGGTGTTGCAGATGAAGAACATAGAGAAAAGATAAAAGAACTTCTTGAAAAAAATAGCAATGAAATCAGAAAAGATTTATTTCATGTTGATGAAGGAGGTAAAGAAACCATTCATTATTTAGATAAAGATGCAAATAAAATTAAAAAACCTAAAGGATAGAAAATGGTAAGAGATACTAAGAAAGATGAAGCGTATTTTACAAAACATATAATAAAGTGTGAAGAAGATATCAAGAAATCCGAAAAAATATTTTTAGAACTTCCTTTTGGAGATAGACAAACTTGTATTTTTTGTATAGAAGATAGAAAAAAATGTATTGCTTTAGATAAATACTCTCGTGGTGATGATATAAACATAGTTAAAAAAGATTTAGAAGCACTTATGCTATTAAAAGAAAAAAATCGTTTAGAAACAGGATTGGATATTGGCTATTACAGGGGAAATGCTATTGAACTTTGCGTTAGAGTATTATTAGATATGGATACTACTTGTTTGCTAGAATTAATAGAAGAAGATGAGAGAAAAAGAAGGGATATACTCAATAGAGATTGGTTTTTACATTTTATAGGTTCTAAGGGTAAGAAGTTAAATTTAGAACGCAAATGTGCTTGCAAAGAACATGAACTGATTAAAGAATTTATAGCCACACAAGATATTGAGTTTTTACATAAATATATGAAAAAACATACAAGGTTAAGGGATCCTTTAGATACCTGGGATCTTGAAGGTGCTGCAATTGTAAAACTAATGAATTTGGATAAAGAAGAATTTAAACAGTATAAATACTTTCCTTATGATTTAATATAAAATTTCTTAGTTATAATTTCATTTTATATTTAAGGAAAAAATTTATGAAAGATTTAAAACTTTTACAAAAGCGTTGGGAAGAAGCTTATGAGGCTATGCCTAAACTTTATGATGCATTAGACAAAACAATAGTAAATTTTACTCTTAGTGAAGATACAGATACTATTTTATTTAAAGAACCTTGGGAAAATTTTGAACTAGATGATGAAAATGAAGAAGTAGAATGGAGGTTAAGTTTTTTTAGTATTAGCGAAGATAAACCTCTAGGATATTTAGAATATAAAGAAGCTTTAGAAAAATTACAAGAATTTGCTTTAATACAATCAGAAGAAAGAATTTTAATTAGAGCTATAAATTTAAAAGAACTTAAAAATTTAAGATTGAAAGAACTATGATACTTCCTCAACCCATATTTTTAAATAAACTTATGCAATTTTTATCTAGTGAAAATTTAAATCTAAATAGTTTTAAAAAAGATATAGAAAACATAATCTCTAAAAAAGACTTACAAATTTTATTAGATTTAAATACAAAAATTATGGGTATTGCTAAAATAATTATTCAAGATAAAAAAGAAATTAATATACTGCTGCCACAATCTAATAAAGAGCATAAATTACAATATACACCTACAAAATTAGAAATTAAAAAAGATTTTGAAATTAAACTTGATAGCTTGGAAAATTGTAGCAACAAACAATTATTAGATATCATTAAACAAGAATATCCAAATAATATAGTAAAAGAACTAACTATTAATCTATCAAAAGAAAAAATAAAAATACTTTTCATTGTCAATGAAATACCAAAATTTTTAAAATCTATATACAAAGAATGTGATTTTAAAGATTACGGCTTAATGAACTATATCGAATTTGATAAAATTTTTAATCTTAAAATAGAAGATTTTAGATATTTTACGCTTGTTACACCCTTTGGGGCAAAAAAAATACAATTGTATTGGATAAATGAATATGAAAATCTTCAAGAAACACTCAATTGTATTTCAATCCCAATACCCCA
>NZ_JAKMTD010000022.1:0-8971 GCF_025772965.1 Campylobacter sp. CNRCH_2013_0898h
TATCAACAATATGATATTTTTATTTATTGATTTAACTTCTTTGTATATATTTAACATATGATCAAGAACACTTACATCGTATTGGCTAGCTATGGTTGGTATGATTATTACATTTGATAAAAGCATAGATTTTCTCATTTCTCTACTATCTCTACCACCTGTATCAATAATAATGGCGTCGTAATTGTTTAATTCATTTTTAAAACTACTATTTAACAAATTGATATCGGAACTATGTTTAAAATTTTGTTTTAAATTAGAGTTATTTCTGATATTGATAAAAACTTCAGTAGATCTTTGTGGATCACTGTCAAATAGTAAAATATTATCGCCGTCTTCAGCTAATCTTGAAGATAAATTAACAGCTAGAGTGCTTTTACCACTACCACCTTTTTCGTTACATATGGATATAATCATTATATACTCTCTATATATTTATTATATTTATATTATATACTATTTTTTGAGTAATTGACAAAAAACAAATCATTTTTTTTGATTGTTATTTAGATTATCTTACGATTTTTAAAAATATGACTTGACAAAAAAATAAAATATGATATAATGCTAATATTAATTTTAGCTAATATTAAAATTTAGGAGACGAAATGAAAAATGATAAACAACAAGGAAGTTTAATTACTGGGTTATGGAAACACAAAAATGCAAAAGGAGACGAAATTTTAATTGGAAGGATAGGTGGAAATCTAAATGCTGTGGTAGTAAAAAATCCAAAATATAATAAGAATACAAAAAATCCTGAATTTTTATTATATTTTTTTAATGGTCAGCAAGACATAGAAAATTTAGAATTTAGCAATAGTGAGTAAATATTTATCTTTCTCTTAAAATTAAGGTAGTTTATTTTCTTAATTACAAGCAAAATGCAATTATAATACAAATTAAGGAGTTAAATTAAATGAAAATTTTATTTTTTAAATTCTTTATTTTGATGATTTTTTTGCCATTACTACAGCATCAAAATAAAGAAATAAATATTAATATTTACTATAAGAATTATTACTATAGTTCTTATAGCTCGTAATTAAAATATTTGAATATACTACTAAATTGTTTATCATTTGTCAAGTTTTTAATTGAATATAATGATTGTTGTTAGCGATAAAAGCCAAAATCTCTTTTTGCTTGCTTTTTCTGCTCTTCTTGTTTATAAGGACTTTCTATGCATTCTTGAGTTTCTTTTAAAGCTTTATCAAGAGTTTTCATTAAGTCTTGAGTGTGTCTTTCTTGTTCTCTTTCTCTTAAGACTTTTAGATAATCAAGCATATTTTCTTGTAAGCTATAATCTTTCATAATCGGTGTATTTTCGATTATTAAATCATCAATTTTTTGAGGTGCTTCTTTGAAATAATTTACTAAATAGTCGTGGTTTGGAAAGCTTTTATCTTCTGCTAAATTATTGTAATTTTCAGTATATAAGCTTCTTAATTTGTAGTATTTTTTGTCGTTCATATCGTTTGGATTAATATTTTTTACAAAGTTGTAATCGTTTTCTAGTTTTTCATTATGCTCGTTTTTAAGCTCAATTTCGCGTTTTGACGCGTTTTCTTGATTTTTGGTGTTGTTTATCGTTTTTGCGTTTAAATAGCGTTCTAGCTCGTTTATAGGGGTATTGTAATTTAAGTCCCTAAAATTAAGCAAATTTCCTAAGTTGCTTATAAAAGTGTCGCGATTTTTTACTTCTTCTTTGAGTGTTTGTGCTTCTTCTTCAAGTTTTTTATTTTTGAGTTTTTCTTTTTCTAGTTCTAATCTAAGGGCTTTAATTGCATTTTCTAAATCTTCGATCTTCTCGAATTGGTTTTTAGCAATTTCTCTAAGTTGTTTATATTCTTGTGCGGTATGGTTTTTTTCTTCTATCCACGCTTTACGCTCTTGTTCTAGTCTTGCTTTGATTTCTTTAGTGCTTAAAAGTTCTCTTTCAATACTGCTTTTTTCTAATGCAATACTTCCTAGTTTTTCTCTTGTTTTAAAGTGTCTTTCTTTTAAATCATCGATTTCATTTTCTAAAGCTTCTTTTTCTTCTGCAAAGTCTTTTTTAAGGGCTTTTGTTTCCTTTTTTTGTTCTTCTTTTATTTTTGCATATTTGCGTGGCTCTATACGCTCTCTTTTGGATATTCTTTTATCTTCACCTCTTTCCATTCCTAAGATTTCAGCGACTTCGGTTTGGATTTGTCTTAAGACTTTTGGTGTTATTTTTTCACGCCTAAAATTATTTTTACCTATATTTTTGTCAAGAGTTATAAATTCCATATGTGCGTGATGATTAATGACTTTCTCGCCTTGCTCGTTGATGTGTCCTTCATCGCGATGTATAGCGATTTGATAGCATTGAAAGCCGTATTTTTCTTGAAAGTGTTTAGAAAGATTTTCTAAATCATTCATTGATGTGGTTTCTTTGATATTTACAACCGCACTCCATTCAAAGCTTTTTGCTTTAAAGCTTGGTGCTTTAGCACTTTTGTTGTTATTGTAAGTTTCAATAGCATTTTTTATCATTTGATTTTTTAATGCTAAAGCTTCTTGGTGCTTGCGATTACATTCTACTTCACCGCCGATCAAGTAATTTGGCGGTAAATCTCGATCGTTGTGTCTTGTTTGGACTGCATTGCTTTTTTTAAAATTAACACTAGATATTGCACCCATTAAAACAACTCACTATGAGAGCCTATATCTAAACAATAAAGAATTAATTTATCTTCTTGTTTTTGATAAATTAAAAGCAAGTCAGGTTTTAAATGGCACTCTCTAAATCCTATATATTCGCCCTTTAATGCGTGGTCTTTGTATTTTGGTTCTAATACTTCATCATTTGCTATTTTTGTAACAATATCTTGAAATATAACTTGTTCTTGTTGGTTTAATTTTTTGAAATGTTTTTTAAAACGATTTGCTAATTCTATTTTGTATTTCATTGTTGCAAATCTTTCATCATTTCATCAATGCTGTTGTAAGTTGTTGTCTCTCCGTTTTTAACTTCTTGCATAGCTTCTAATAATTCTTTACTAGGGGTTCTCCATTTTTCCATAAGAGCGTCTTTGATAAAGTGTCCTTTTTTTATTTTTTCTTTTAATTTATTTTCAAGTTTTGCTTTTTCTGCTGTAATTTTTATGGTTTCTTTTTCTAAAGTATCAAGCATAACTTTTAATTGTCTTTCACTCTTTGTTTTTAATTTCTCAATATATAAATAATCTAAGTTATCTTGTTTTTGTTGTGTTGTCATTATTTCCCCTTTTTTTAAAAATATAGTTATAATTGAACTTGTGAGATTGTAACATATTTTTAAAAAACAAATTATAAAAAATAAAACTTGTTTTATGTTTGGATAATTTGCAAATTATCCAAACATATTTTAGATAAACTAAAAAAGTTTGATAATTTGCTTTTTATTTTCGGCAAGCTCAAATAAAAAGATGTTTTATAATATTATATAATTAGTATCTTCTTCTTTTGTATCTATATGAATTATTCTTTTTTGTATTTTTCTTTGAACTATAATCACAACCACATCTACTGCAATATGAACATATTAACCAACCACATTGATGACATTTACTACAGGAATTGGAATTTACAGTAGCTTTGCACGCGAAACAATGATTAACATAAGTAGATTTTCTAGAATTTTGATAACCTACTGATTTTGTTTGATTAGATGTGTCGTTGTAGTAATTATGCTTATGAATTGTATAATTATGAACTTGTCTATTATCTTGATAGTAGTTTGAAGTTAATTCATTACTTGAATCTCTTTTTTGTGTTATTTGTGATTCTTCCGAATTTTGTTTTATATTTAATTTATCAATTACAGGAAGATTAGTGCGAATTTGCGAATTTTTATGTTTTGATTTGGCAAAATCATACGTTGCCCATGCGACAAAAATTTGTAAAATTTGCAAAGGAGTAAAAAACAGCATAATAACACTTTCGATTGTCCAAAAAATAGCTACCATTAATCCAAAATTTTTATCTATTTTTGTAAAAATGAATACAGTTATAAAAACTACTAATTGCCAAATAATCCAAACCATTTTTATTAACCTTTAATTTATAATCATTTTTAATTATATATTTTATATTATGAAATTTTAATATGATAAGTTCCAAATTTAATTTGCTATTTCGAGAAATATTAGAATAATTTCGGAGTTAATTTGTTGTTTCCTTTTCTAATCCAAATATAAATTTTTAGATACTTTTTCTTTCATTTCTTCAAATGTTTCAAAGTTGAAACCGCCATATTTATTTTGAGTTTCATCGAAATAAGTTAGAATGACTTTTTCTTTTTCTTCATAGATAGCATTTATCGTTAAAATACTATCTTGATATTTTATTTTTTGCCCTATTAGATTTTGAATTATTTTTACTTGTTTTTTTTCATTACTAAGTTTTTCTTGTCTTTCAATTGTTTGAATTTTTATATTTTCTGGTTTGAAAATAAATTTAATACCAATAACCTTACCGCCGCGTCCCCTTGCACTTACTTTTTTCTTTTCAAAAGTAAGATTTTCAAAAGGTACACGTAATTGATCAAACAAAGTACGTTCTTTAGTAAGTTCTTTAATAGCTGGTTTTAAAATCCACTTATCAATATTATGCATCAAATAATTTTGTGGTATATCCATAATTCTTTTAAATTCCTCCCACTCAAAATAAGCTTTGCCTGTACTTCGATACTGTTTCAAGAGACGATATAAGGTTTTAGTATATTTACCACTAATCGCAATAAATTCAGCCAATTCAAAAGCTGTAAAATTGGCCGTTATTTCATTTACAAGGTATTTAAATCTTGGGTTAACAGTCATTTCAACACTTTGTAAATTGGAGTATTCATAGTCATTGCTTTGATACCATAATTTAAAACTTTGAAAAAGATTTACAATCTCTTTTCCTATTAAGTCTCGTTCTTTATCTTCAATCAAGATTGTAAAATCTGCTTTAAAAAATTTTTCTCTTAGTACTATAAGCATTTCTCCTAAAGCTTTATTTGTAAGATTTTCTGTGCTAAATTTTTGAAGTTCTTGAGGTGTAAATTTTATGCTATCATCTGTTTGACTTTCTTTAATTTTTGTAAGCATTCCACATAGAATATTCTGTTCTTGCTCTGTAAAACTAGGTAACTTTATTTTATTAAAGTCATTATGATATTTAACAATCTCATTCATTTTAAACTTTATTATAGATTTCTGATAAAAATAAAAAATTAAAATATGTTTTATTATAACATAAAAATAGGTTTTTAATAAATTTCTACTCTTAATATTCCTAATTTCTACTCTTAATATTCCTAATTTCTACTCTTAATATTCCTAATTTCTACTCTTAATATTCCTAATTTCTACTCTTAATATTCTTTTAATTGTTGATATATAATGTTTAGAAAAATGTGTAAAAATATAAAAAATTAATGTAAAAATATAAAAAAACAGTAGATAAGACTAAAAAAATATTTACAGTAATATAATACAATTGTAATATAGAAAAACATGAATAAAATAAACTCCAATTACAATAAAAAAATAAAACCATTTTTAAAATGGGCTGGTGGCAAAAGTCAACTTATTTCAGAAATCGAAAAATATTATCCATTCGATAATAAAAAAATTACGAAGTATGCAGAACCATTTGTTGGAGGTGGTGCAGTTCTTTTCGATATTTTAGAAAAATATAATCTAAACGAAATTTATATTAGTGATATAAATGCTGAACTTATAAATACTTATTGTGTTATTAAAGATGATATTAGTGGATTAATTTTTTCACTCGAAAAAATGCGGAAAAATTTTATATCATTAAGCAAAGAAAATAGAAAAACATATTACTTACAGCAACGTGAAAAATTTAATAATTTAAAATTTAGTAAAAATGAAAGTCTTAATATAGAAAAAGCAGCATTAATGATTTTTTTAAATAAATCTTGCTTTAATGGACTTTACCGAGTAAATAAGAAAGGAATGTTTAATGTTCCTATGGGTTCGTATAAAAACCCTAATATATATGATGAAGAAAATCTCATAGCTATATCAGAAAAACTAAAAAATGTAAATATAATACATGGCGATTATACATTATCATATAATTTTATAGATGAAAATACATTTGTATATATCGATCCACCATATAGGCCTCTTAATAATACATCAAATTTTACTTCATATACAGAAAAGTGTTTTGACGATGAAGAGCAAATAAAACTCGCCGAATTTATCTATAAAATACATAACAAAAGAGCTAAAATAGTAATCAGCAATTCTGATCCTAAAAATGTTGATAAAAATGACGATTTCTTTGATAGCATTTACTCTTCGTATAATATAGAAAGAGTAAATGCTACAAGAATGATAAGCAGTAAAAGTAGTTCACGTGCTAGAATTAATGAACTACTGATATCAAATCAACAAAAAAGGAATTATAATGCCTAGTACAATATTTGCAGAATGTCCTTGTTGTCATGTAGTAGCAAAAGGTGTAGATGAAATTGAAGAAAAATTTGGTTGGAGAATATTAAGAGGCAAAAAAGAACCACAATCTTATTGTAGAGAATGTAGGAAAGCTCGTTGTACTCCAAATGAAGCATGTAAAGTAAAAAAATAGGAGAATTTTATAAAAAGAAATTTTAAAGAATGGATAAATACTTTTCGTGATAGTATAGCAGATTATAATTACTATATAAATTTTGAAAAAGTGTATAGTAATATTGATAATATTAAAATAGAGCTTAATATACTGAATTCACTTATAGGTTCAAATAATATTGATGAAGAATTTGAAAAGTTGATTAAAAAATATCCAGAGACACTAAAATGCATTCCTTTGTTACTAGCAGTTAGATCAAGTGAAATTTATGCTATAGATAGTGAGGGGGCTTGGAACTATAATTTTAAAAAGCAAAATTTACCCATATCACAGTATAAGATATTTATGAAAAAAACTGGACTTTTTGATTTAATGAAAAATCATATTATCAATAATCTTGTAGATTATGCAACTGGCGTAGAGACAGGTCTTGATTCTAATGGTCGTAAAAATAGAGGTGGACACCTTATGGAAAATTTAATTGAAAGTTTTATCAAGAAATATGGTTTTAAAAAAAATATTAACTATTTTAAGGAAATGTATATTCATCAAATTTCAGATAAGTGGAATATAGATCTATCTAAAATTTCAAATCACGGTAAAACAGAAAAACGTTTTGATTTTATTATTAAGACATCAAATATGATTTATGGTATTGAAACAAACTTTTATAGAAGCGGTGGTAGTAAATTAAATGAAACCGCACGTAGCTATAAAACTTTGGCTTTAGAGGCTGATGAGATAAATGGTTTTACTTTTGTTTGGTTTACAGATGGAAAAGGTTGGATGAGCGCGCGAAATAATCTTGAAGAAACTTTTGATATTATGCAACATATTTACAATATTAATGATCTGGAAAATGGAATAATTACTGATATATTTAAATAATGCAAAAAAAGATAAAAAAATGGGAACCTGAAAATTTTGAATTAGAGATGACTACGCATTGGACTTTTCCTAATTGAGGTAGTTGGGCAACTCATGACGCAAAATGGCGTGGCAATTGGTCGCCTTATATTCCAAGAAATATCATATTAAGATATTCTAATGAAAATGATTTGATTTTAGATCAATTTGCTGGTGGAGGGACTACACTTGTTGAGGCAAAACTATTAAATCGTAATATAATAGGTGTAGATATAAATAATATTGCTATAGATAGATGTAAAGAAAAAATCAACTTTAACCATAAAACTGCAAACGGAAAAGTATCTATAAGAAAAGGCGATGCAAGAAATCTTTATTTTATTGAAAATGAAAGCATAGATTTAATATGCACTCATCCTCCATATGCTAATATTATTAAATATAGCGAAAATTTAAAAAATGATCTATCACGATTAAAGATAAAAGATTTTTTAAAAGAGATAAAAAAAGTTGCATACGAAAGTTACCGTGTTTTAAAAAAAGATAAATTTTGTGCTATTTTAATGGGTGATACGCGACAAAAAGGACACATAATACCAATGTCTTTTGAAGTAATGCGTATTTTTGAAGATAGTGGATTTAAATTAAAAGAATTAATTATAAAAGAACAACATAATTGCAAGGCTACTGGATATTGGAAAACAAATAGTGTAAAATATAATTTTTTATTAATTGCTCACGAGTATTTGCTTGTGTTTAAAAAATAAGCTATTTTAATAAAATTTTTGGAACTAAAGATTTTATTTTAAAATGTAATTTAAGGTTTTAAAAAACTTAAAGCAATAAACTTCTATTTTTCCATAACTTTAAGTTTTAAATATTTTATCACAAAACTTAAATATAAATGTAAAACACATTCAAACACTTAAATATTCATATTTTTATTGAAAAACATAAAGAATGAAAAGTATAATTTTCAATATAAAATATAATTTATACTAATATATAAAAAATATATATTATCTATATAATTTATATAAATAATTTATATCTTATATATTGATTAACTCCCATACCTATTTGCAAAGCACTTTCTTTTATACGATCGTACTCATCTTGTGTGAAGCAAACTAATATTTTTTTATCTCTTTTTTGTGTTTTAATTTTATCTCCACGAGCATTATTAATAAAATTAACACTTGCTTTTTCTGTATTGATATTTTTAAACCCCATTTATTTAACCTTTATCTTTTGTGTTGTTTTTTATTATTTGCAAAATTTCTTTATAAAATTTTTCAAAATCTATCAATGCTTTGTCATTTTTATCACAAAATTCACTGATACTTTTACCTTCTATTACAGCTCTCTTATAGGCTTGTCTTTCATATAAAACATTTTCTAATAAAAAGACATCATTTAAATTATTGGCTTCTTTTTTTTCATGAATATAATCAATTAGATTATTTAAATCTTTAATTAAAAATGGATTGGGAGAAACTCTATTGATTAA
>NZ_JAKMTD010000023.1:0-6004 GCF_025772965.1 Campylobacter sp. CNRCH_2013_0898h
TTTCCCCCCACCACTGTAATGTTTGTTTGTGATTGCAAATGTGATGAAAATGAAATAAATTTTTTTTGTATCCTGAACTATATTCTTCATTTTTCATTTCTAATTTAAAATCATCTATTTCTGCCCATTTAATAGCCTCAGAAAATAATGATTTTAGCATTTCATTTACATCTCGAATATAGCATACTACTTGAATATTTGTAAATCCTAATTTTTTTAAAAATTTATATAATTTGACAATTTCTCGCTTGCAGGTTAATCTAGATTGTAACAACTCAGAAGAAAAAACAGCTGTGTAGTTAGCATTTATTTCATGGTTAATTTTATTAAAAATGCTTTTTTTATGTTTCTTAATAGCTTGCAGATCCCACAAAGAATTATTTAAAATATAACTATCTTTTTTAGTTAAAGAATACCCTAAAAAAGCTAAATCCCAATGATTTTTTACACCTATAGATTGCGAAAAAATATAATTATATTTTTTTGTAATTATATCTCTATTTATATATAAAAATTCTTGTATACTAGTACTTCCAGTTTTTTCCAAGCCTATATGGATGTAAGCTGTCATTTTTACTCTACTATAAAATATGGATTTAATAAATTTTCTTTATTATACACTAAAGGTTTTTTGGTATAAAAATCATAAGTCATTTTCCCAACCTCTCTGACTATAGCATCAGCAGCAGCTACATCCCACTCCATAGTAGGAGCTAACCTTGGGTAAATATCTGCTTCATTACTAGCTACCAAACATAGCTTTAAAGAACTTCCCATAGAAATAAATTCTTTTTGCTTAGTTGTTTGAATACTATCTATAAAATCTTTTGTTTGCTCATTTAAATGTGATTTACTGGCTACAATTTTATAAAAATCATCATTTCTTTGTAAATGTAGCTTTACACCATTTCTAAAAGCACCTTCACCTTTTTTAGCACTATATAGCAGATCCAATGCTGGAGCATAAACTACACCTAAAACCGGAGTATCTTTACAAATCAAAGCTATATTTATAGTAAATTCTCCATTTTTGTTAATAAATTCTTTGGTACCATCGATTGGATCTATACACCAAAAATATTCCCAATTTTTTCTTTGTTCATAAGGTATGGTTTTATTTTCTTCTGAAAGTATAGGGATATTAAATTTAACAAGCTCTTTACAAATAATCTCATTTGAGATGATATCTGCTTCACTTAAAGGTGAATTATCATCTTTATAAGAAATTTTAAAATCTTGATTATAAATTTCTAAGACTCTTTTACCTGCTTTTATAGCTATGGAGGTTATGTCTTGTAGATTAATTTTATTTATCATTACATAATATTGCTTTTTATTTTATTTAAAATTATACCTACATTCTCATTAAGATCTTCTTTTATTATGTGTATATGTGGGTTTTTAGGTTTTTCATAAGGACTATCTATACCTGTAAAATTTTTAATCTCTCCGTTTCTTGCTTTTTTATAAAGTCCTTTTGGATCTCTTTTTTCACAAATTTCCAAAGGTGTATCAACAAATATTTCTATATATTCATCCTCATCTAAAAGATCTTTTATAAGCTTTCTATCTTTTTCAAAAGGTGATATAAAAGCACAAAGTACTATCATGCCAGCATCTATAAAAAGCTTGCATACTTCTCCTATGCGTCTTATGTTTTCTACTCTTGAAGCCTCATCAAAACCCAAATCTTTATTAAGTCCATGACGTACATTATCCCCATCTAAAAGATAAGTATGAAAACCTTGCTCAAAAAGTTTTTTTTCAACCGCATTAGCCAAAGTAGATTTGCCACTACCGCTAAGTCCACTAAACCACAAAACACATGGTTTTTGATTTTTAAGTTTAGCTCTTTGAGTTTTTGTAATACTACTTGTATGCCAAGTTAAATTTTTACTCATTTTTTTCCTTAAAAACTAAAAAATACCGGAGTTATAGTTAAAACAATAGCTGAATAAGTCAAAGAAACTATCCATCCTATTTTTATAAAATCAGTAGTTTTATACCCACAAATTGAACCTACCATTAAGTGAGTTTGATAACCATGTGGCATTAAAAAAGCACAACTTGCCCCATAAGCAACCGCTAATATAAACGGAGTTGGATTAACTTCAAGCGCTAAAGCAGTACTATAAGCAATAGGAAAAGCCAAAGCTGCAGCAGCGTTATTGGTAATGATTTCAGTTAAAAGCAAAGTTAGAAGATAAATTCCCACAAAACTACCATATAATCCATATACCCCAAAAGTTCCTATAATAAACTCAGCCAAATCTTTAGCTAAACCACTATCAACTAAAACTTTAGTAATAGCCAAAGAAGATCCTACTATGATAAAAATTTCCAAAGGAAAGCGTCTTTTTACTTCATCAAAACTTATGATTTTAAATATAAATAAGCAAGCTAAAAACACTAGCAGCGCTTTAAGCAAAGACACTAACTCCAAAGCAGATAAAGCAATGATGGCTAAAAACGCAAAAATCACTATAAAACTTTGAATATTGCTTAACTTTTGATTTTGCATAATATTTGAGATAATGTAAAAGTTTTTATTAATATTATCTCTTGAGTGAAAGTCCTTACCTACACTTAAAATAAGCCTATCTCCAGCTTGTAATAAACTTTGGCCAATTTTTGAAATATTTTTTGAACCTCTTTTTAGAGCTACAATCCCTGCATCAAATTTAGCTCTAAAATTTGTTTCTTTAACGCTTTTTCCTATCAAATTTGACTCAGAATTTATAACAACATCTACTAAATTTAATGTTTCTAATTTCAAATCTTGTGAGCCAATTTGCAAGCCATCAAATTTTTTCAAAGCCTCTAAATGTGTAATATCTCCACTAAAAACTAATACATCTCCTTCTTTAATAAACTCATTATGACTAACAGGGGCGATAAGCTCATCTTTTCTTTGAATTTCAAGTAAAAACAAAAACTCCAAATTCCTTAAGCCATTTTCTTGTATAGTTTTCCCCACTAATGAGCTATTTTTTAAAACCTTAGCATTGATTAAATACTCATTAATGACATTTTCTCTTTCTTTATACTCAGGCAATAAAAAGTTAAAAATCAAAAGTACTATAAGCACGCCAATACTTATACAAAAACCCACCGCAAAAAAATCAAAAATCTTTAAACTTTCCAAACCATTTTGCACTACAAAAGAATTGACTATCAAGTTAGTTGAAGTGCCTATCAAAGTCATCGTTCCCCCAACTATAGAAAAATATGAAAGCGGAATAAGTAATTTAGAAGGAACTTGAAATTTGTTATTTTTTATAATACTCATAAAACTTGCCACTACTGCAGTATTATTTAAAAAAGCTGAAATACTAGCTGTAACAACTCCAAGCTTTAAAAGTGATAGATGATAATTTTTACCTATGATGAATTTAGAACACCAACTTATCACAACGCTTTTTTCTATAGCTAGTGAAACTAGTAAAAGCAAAATAAGCACTATCAAAGATTCGCTCGTGTAAGAGCTAAGCCAAGTACTTAAATTTAAATACCCCAAAAGATAGTAAAGCACAGCTACACTACCAAATAAAATAAAAGGTTTAATTTTATTGCTAATTAGCAAAATAAGTAAAATTAAAATACTTAATGCAACAATAATTTTCATATTTTTTTACATCCCCATTCAGGATAGTTTTTTCTAATGTAAGCATTAAGTTCTATTTCTGCTTGAGTGTAAATTCTACTCTTTTCTTCGCTTGCTAAAATTTCTTCTACCATACCCGCTGCTAAGGTTTCATTAGAGTATTTATCTATAATGATAAAACTTCCTAAAATTTTATTGTCCTTGTAAGCTTTAAGGGCTGTTTTTTTATTAAGCTTTAAGGTGCATTTAGCAATATCATTGAGTTTTAATTCATCGCTTTGAAATTCTTTGAAAGTATTAATGTCTTTTTTAAAATCAATTTTTTCAAATACTACATTAGTAGTTAAATTTGCTATTTTGATAAGATAATTTTCATTTAAATTAAATTTAACCTCACTCATCCATATTACCATAGCTTTAAAAGAATTTGAAATTTCTATGCTATGATTTTTAGAAGCTATTACATCGCCTCTTGAAATGTCTATCTCATCTTCTAAAGTTAAAGTTATAGCACTTGGAAAGCTAGCATTTTTAGCACTTTGAATTTTTTCATTTTTATCGGGTACATTCAAGTTTTTAATACTAGGTGTGATAATTTGTTTTACTTTACTTGTTTTTAAAGAAGGTAAAATCACAACTTCGTCTTTAGTATTTATACTTCCGCTAGCAATATTTCCACAAAAACCTCTAAAATTTAAATGAGGGCGATTGACATATTGCACACTCATGATAAACTCATCACTTAAACTAGTAGCAATAGGCAAAGTATCTAAAAGCTCAGATAAGGTTTTTCCACTATACCAAGACATATTAATACTTTTAGAAGCTATGTTGTCTCCATCTAATGCACATATAGGAACAAAATGAGTTTTAATATATTCATGATTTTTTAAGCATGGTAGAATTTCTTGATAATTTTTACAGATTGTATTAAAAATTTCTTGATTATAATCAATCAAATCCATTTTATTCACAGCAATAATAAATTGTTTTATGCCAAGCAAACTCGCTATGTAAGAATGTCTTTTAGTTTGAGTTAAAACCCCTTTTCTAGCATCTATAAGTATGATAGCAATATCAGCTGTACTAGCACCTGTTGCCATGTTTCTAGTATATTGTTCATGGCCTGGAGTATCTGCTATGATGAATTTTCTTTTTTCACTTGTGAAAAATCTATATGCTACATCTATGGTTATGCCCTGCTCTCTCTCACTTGCAAGACCATCTACTAAAAGTGCAAAATCAAGCTTTTCTCCTGCATTACCAAGCTTTTTACTATCTTTTTCTAAAGATAAAATTTGATCTTCAAAAAGTATTTTTGCATCATAAAGCATTCTACCTATAAGGGTAGATTTGCCATCATCTACACTACCACAAGTGATAAATCTACAAAGCTCTTTATTTTCATGTTCTTTTAGGTATTTTTCTACATTTGTTTTCATTAAAAATACCCCTCTTTTTTCTTTTTTTCCATACTTGCTTCTTCATCAGTGTCTATAAGCCTACCTTGTCTTTCACTTGTTTTAGAAAGCAAAAGCTCTTCGATGATTTCTAAAACATTGCTAGCACTTGAGTTTATGGCTCCTGTTAGCGGGTAGCAACCTAGAGTTCTAAAACGGACTAATTCTTCTTTAGCGTTTTTAGCAAGTTCTTTTGGCATACGCTCATCATCAACTAAAATTTTAGCCCCCATGTACTCTACCACCGGTCGTTTTTTAGCAAAATAAAGACTTGGCAAAGGAATATTTTCTTTATAAATATACTGCCATATATCAAGCTCAGTCCAATTACTCAGCGGGAAAACTCTTATGGATTCACCTTTTTTATGACGACCATTGTAAATATCCCATAATTCTGGGCGTTGATTTTTTGGATCCCATGAGTGATTTTCATCACGGAAAGAATAAATTCTTTCCTTTGCACGCGATTTCTCTTCATCTCTTCTTGCACCACCAAATACTGCATCAAACTGATATAAATCAAGCATTTGTTTTAAACCTTGTGTTTTAGCAATATCTGTATGCATAGATGAACCATGCGTAAATGGAGAAAGATTTAATTCTTTGATTTTAGGGTTTTGATAGACTATAAGCTCCATACCAAGCTCTTTGGCGCGTTTGTCTCTAAATTCTATCATCTCTTTAAATTTCCATGTGGTATCTACATGCACCAAAGGAAGTGGGGGTAAGCTTGGGTAAAATGCTTTTTGTAAAAGATGAAGCATAACCGAGCTATCTTTACCTATGCTATAAAGCATAGCTGGTTTTTCAAACTCAGCTATCACCTCACGGATAATATGAATAGACTCTGATTCTAAATATTCTAGATGAGAATTAAGCATTATTTTCCTTTTTTATTTTCTGCTTCAACTTCCCAATTTCAAATAGCAGTTTGATATAC
>NZ_JAKMTD010000024.1:0-5351 GCF_025772965.1 Campylobacter sp. CNRCH_2013_0898h
AATAAATCTTTTTTTCTTAATAAAGTATTGCAGTATTCAATATGTTTTTGCTGCTCATCAATTCTTCTCCAAATATTTTCTTCGGATAATATATTTGCTCGAGATATATAACAATGATTATGAATTCTATAGTCAATAAAAACAATATTGCAATCATTCTCTAAATGTGGTCTTTTTGAGCTAAAATTAGAGAACCACAATAAATCTCCTTCATTTGGATATCTAGGATCTAATATTTTAAATCTAGTGAAAGCATTATTAGCCACAAAAAGAAATTTTTCATTATCTTTTGGAGTTATATTTTGTAGCTCAACATGATTATAAGATTGTAAAAATAAATTTATTTTAAATGAATATAAAAACATTACATCCATTCTTGTATATAAAATATACTCATAATGGATTTTATTTTCTTTTGAATATTTTTCCCTTATTGCATTAACTTTATCAAGAGAAACATTACAACCATGTTCTCCTTCTAGTAGATGTTCAATCAAAAATGATTTTGGCTTATATATATTATATAATTTTTGCTTTTCTGTTTCATCGAGAGGAATCTTATTAAAGAAAGAATTATGTTTATGCCAAGAACCGAAACTATCATGATACAGATCCCAGGTATGAAAAAAAATATCGACCTCATAACCATCTAGCTTATTTTCATCAACTACAAATTTAAAAAAATTTTGATATGTCAACTCAAAAGTTCGACAATGTCCATATAAGCATATTGCAAGTCTTTTCATGTATTATCCTTAAACCAATACTTATTTTCCAAATATTCATCAGGAGTTCCAAAAGAAAAATAATTATCAACGATTATATAACCTATCTTATGCGTTTTAATTAACAATTCAAATGCATTATCTATATAGAATTCGCCATTAGTTTTTATATCTTCTTGAAATATTTTATTTATATACTCTAATAACAAAGAATTTTCCTTAAAATAAAAACTTCCTATCATTACCAAATTTGCATCATTAGATCTATTTTTAACAAAAATATTATCTATTTTATTATCTTTCCCTTCTACCCAAGTAAAATAATGTGGATTATTAATATTATATTTAGAAGCATGTGTAACAAATACAATAACTTCATATTCTTTTTGCAATCTCATAAATTCCCTATTAATATGCTTGGCAATCAGATCACACGGAAGAATTAAAACATCACCTGACAAATCTCCACAAGATTCTTTATAAGAATACGCCGCACCAATCTTATTAGGCTTGACAAACCTTACTTCTTGTTTTATATTTTCCCAATATTTTTCATGATCTTGTGCACCAACACAAATAACTTTCGTCTCAACATCTTTTAGGGTATCAATTATATTCTCTATAATACTTGTTTTACCAAGAGGTAAAAATGGTTTTGGCTGATTAAAATTAAGATTTAAAAATCTCTCTCCTCTACCAGCAGATAATATAATAGTATTTTGTATTTTTATTTTTTCATTATTAACATCTTGTGAATTAAGTTTTTCTTTTACATATTCAAAGTCTTTCGGAGTACCAAATTGATAAAATTTCTCTATAAAAGGATAGCATAAAACATTTTCTAGATAATTATTAGTTACTGACACATAATATTCCCCGGAAACCATATCTTTGGCTTCTATTTGTTTTTTTATTGCTTCAATAGCTAACTTTAAAGCTCTAAAATAATAAATACCAGAAGAATGATATTCTTCAAATTTATTCTTAGAATTATATTTTTCTATAACTTCATATACTTTATAAGTATTATCATACACCTTGCATACTGCATACACATTTTCTAAAGGCAATAAATGAGGGTGATAACTAGTATAACAAGGAATTATAGCCTGAGCATCTGGGTTTTCTTGTACAAATTGTAGAAAATCTTTATAGTTCCATTCTTGCCCAAAATCACAATAGCTAATGATAACTTCCTTATCAAGCATATCTTGTAACTGTGACACCACGCCATATAAGCTTCCAGCAGGTCCTAGTTTTTCCCCTTTATAAATAATAATTTTTGCTTTAATTTCTCTAGATAAAACAAAATCTTCAAATTTACTTTTCTCACACTCTTGGACAATAAAATAAAAAATATCATTTTGAACATCAAAGCATTCAATCACATAATCTAGAATGAGTTTATCTTTCATAACTTTAATAAAAGGTTTTAATTCTTTATATCCAGCTTCTTTAAATCTCTTGCCTATTCCAGTTGCAGGTATAATAATATTCATTCTAATTCTCACTTTCCATAATTTTTTTTCTATATTGCTCATCAGGCAAATTTAACAATTTATCAATTTCACTCACTTTTAATGGGCGTAGATTAATTTGTTTTTTAATAGCAATATTCTCCATTGCATTTCTAAACAACCATAGCTCCTCATTAGTCTTATCAACTGCATCATCTGGAGTATACACAAAATCATTTTGTTCAAAAAATTCACTTTTTAATTGATTATATAATTCTATTATATCTTGAATTTGCTCTGCGTAAACAACAACGCCATGATTTCGTAGCAATATTATACCCTTTTCTTGATAAGAACAACTTTTACTTAGTGCTTCATATAAATCATTTCCGGGTAAGGCAAAATCAATAGTTTCATAATTTTCAAATTTATATTCTTTGGCACATAAATAAGGTAAAATATAAACAGGATGATAATGTGCTACATATTTATTTTTAAACACCATATGCATTTTGATTTCCATAGATGGCTTCACAATATCTACAGAATAATCTTTATAATAAGAAAAAGAATTGACATTATTTTTAAAAATAGAAATTTTATGCTCTTTTTTTAAATCCTCGCCTGAAGCCTTAATGATGAAATATTCATCATTCTTTATAGAAATATTTCCACCTTTTGATGGCGCATCCAAGATATTACCAAAAATTTTACACAATTTTTGGTAGTCTTTAATACATCCATTAAGCTTTTCATTATTATACATCATTTTCCATTACCCATCTATTTTTCAAAATCAGACCAAAAATATCTTTTACGGTTTGAATCAAATCTTCATATCTACCGATATATTCTTTTTGTAAGTAATTATTTAACAATATACCCCTTAAATGTATTTTAAAAATACCATCTCTAACTATAATTAGAAAATTTGCATTGTCTTTTTGTTTTTCAAGGTATTTTTTATAATCTTCTTCTCGTTTTTGTATAGTATCTATAATTTTTGAATGGCTATAATTTCTTTCTTTACTATCTCTATTTATCTTCTGTTTATCTGCTTCATCTGAATCGATGTATATTTTAATTTTTACAAAATCTCCTATAACCTCTTGATATAAAGTGTGTAAACCCTCTATAATCACAATATCTAAATCTTTAATCTTAATCTCATCGGATTTAACAATCACTCCTTTTTTATGATCGTATAATGGTATATATAGTTTATTTCCTATATCTTGATAAATATGTTTTATATCCATAGCTAACTGAATAAGATTATTTGCTTCTGGGTTATAGTGTGTCACCCTCTCCCACATCTTAGAATGCCTTTCATATTTATGATAGCCATCAGTACTAATAATAAAACTTTTATATATCTCATCAATAGCATTACTCAAAGTAGTCTTTCCACTTCCACTTTTTCCAGAAATTGAGATCAATAACTTTGAACAATTATATGGATAATAATTTATCCTATATCCTCCTCCTAGAAAATCATCGGCGATAGAATCTCCAATCATTACAATTTCTTCTTCATCAATAAATTTCCCATAAAGCTCCAAAGCTCTATTAACAAGCGCTTTATTTGGTTTCTCAAGCTCAAATTCTTCAGAGCATACCAAATAATCAATCATATTTGTCAAATTTGCACAATTTAGTTTATGGATTTGCTCAATAAAATAAAAGTTTGTTATAGCTATTACTTTTTTATTAAGACTTTTAATAAAACATAAAAATTCAAACATTGTTTTATCTACTTTTAAATTTCTTGTAAAAATAGAAACATACAACTCAAACATATCACTAGCTTTTGAAAAATGAATATTTTTATTTTCACAAATAATTTTAAAATACAATTCTTTTTTATGATGATTTGCAGATAATCCCCTCTTTGCAATCATCTTTTTTGCTAGATCATAATCTTCTAGTGTAAAATTATATTGTTTCATTGTAGCTTCTAAGGCATTTTTATGTGCAAATGTGTAATTAAACAAGGTATTATCAATATCAACCATAATAAGTTTGTATTTTTCAGCTATTTTTCTTAGATTAAACATAAACGCTCCATAACTCAGGTTTTTTAGTACATACAGAAAACCCTTTTGGTAGAATACTTTGAATAGGTTTTATAAGTTTCATATATGATAGATCGTATAACTCGGGAGAAACCAATATAGGTTCAACTTGCTCTAGTTTTGGCTTGATATTATAAATAAATTCTTGATAATCTTTAATGTTAAAACTAGAAAATTGTGAATAATCCACCCATACATATTTAGGCTTACTAATATCCATAAGTTTTTCATTATGAGATTCTACATCTGAAATTCTAATAATAAATTTACCTTGATATCCATTTTTTGATAATCTTAAAATATCTGGAATTTGAGAATCTAAAAAATAATACTCAAAATTATTACCAAGCAATTCTATAATTTTTTCCTCTAATCCTGATTCTTTTATATTACAAACAATAGGGATATTTTTCATATATTGATTTTTTTCTTCAAAATAAGAATATAAGGAATCTTTCTCCAATAAATCATGATTTAACACTAATTTTCCATTATATCTTAAATCAATTTCTATACCATAATTTTCAATAGGGAACTCTAAATTATTTTGACGATGTAAAAAAATCACTCTAACCTCCTTATCTCAAACCATATCTTAACATACCCACCCTTATACCAAGTTTTATTGGCTTGTATAAGAGCTTGTCCTAGTTTATAAGAAAGATGATTTTTAAGTTTTAAGGCTTCTTTATAATCAGGATATGATTCTAAAGGAGGTAATTTTAAAGAAGGATCTTTTTTTATTTTTTCTTGGTAGTTTTTTTGTTCTTGTTTATGTGAAATCATTATACTTAATAATGCTATAGGCATTATTAAGTAGCCTAAGAAATATTTAGAATTTACTATCATAGCTTGACCTAGTTTATATGAGAGTTGGTTTTGAATTCTTATTTTGGCTGTACCGTATTTAGTTTGGAAGGATAGTTTAGATTGGGCTTGATTGAGTTGAGTTAAATTTTCTTGTATGTTACTTTGTAATTGATTGATGTGATTTATTTTAGAATTTATAATATTGTCTTTTTCTTTTATGGTTTTATTAAGAACATTGTTTGAATTTTGTATTTGTATTAATTTAGCTTCATTGGCTTTTAGAG
>NZ_JAKMTD010000025.1:0-2810 GCF_025772965.1 Campylobacter sp. CNRCH_2013_0898h
GATCCTCTTGTATCGTTGCCACACCATGATCACAAAACTTCCATTAGCTCTAAAACTATAGGAGTATACGAACAAGGATACAATGAACTAACTTTATCCAACTTAAAAGATAAAGAACAAATCTATCTAAAAGCAGAAAGAGACTATGATGAATTGGTTCAGCACAACTTTACTCAAAGAATTTTAAATGATAAAGATTCTATGGTGGATGGGATTTATAATGAAAGAATTAAAAAAGTTCATACGCAAACCATAGATTTAGCTAAAAATGTCAATGTTGGTGCTGAGTATCTAATAAATGTAGGTTTATCTAAAGACACCATAGTTGGATTATCTAACACTTTAAATGTAGGAGTAGACAACAAGTTAAGAGTAGCTAAAAATTCAAGTGAATATATAGGAGAAAATAAAGACACTGAAATATGCGCAAACAAAAATACCATTATACATAAAGATGAAACTAGAAATGTTAAAGGAAACAAAAAAGAAATTATAGAAGGTTATTACAATATAAATACAAGCAATAAAATACAAGTCTTGAGCGAAAAAGAGATAGATTATAAAAGTAAAGACAATATTCTTTTTACAAGCAATGAATCCATGGGATTTGAAAGCGATAAAAATACAAGTATGGTGGCTAATAATATCACTACCTATGCAAAAACAACTCATTATCTAAAGGCTGATAGTGAGGCAACTATACAAGTAGGAGAAACATTGATTAATGCTAAACCAGATTGTGTTATCATTAAAGCAGGTGGAGTAGAAGTAGTGATAGATTCTAAGGGTCTTGTTGTTAAAGGTGGAGAAATTAAAGCAGAGTAAATATATAGTATTTTTTTTGAAAATAAATACTATATTTTAAAAATTTTAGAATGCCAAATATTAGTAATACAATAAATAGTATAAAAAAATATCATTATGATTTTTATAGAAAATTTTATAAACTATTTTTAAAATACCAAGGAATATAAATGAAAAAACCTTTTTATAAACTTAAAAGATTTTATATACCCTGCGGTTTGCTTATAGCTTTGATTATTTTTATAAGCTTAGCTTATCGCCCTTTAGAGCTTATCTTTTGGGATAAGTATTATTATGAAAAAGAAAATCAAATTAGAAAAGAGATATCTAAATTATTCTGGAGCAACGAAGAAGAATTTAAAAAAGTTTTTGTAGAACAAAACTTAAATCAAGAATTAAAACTTAATCAAAAAGAACTATTAAATTATATGCATAACTTTAAAAAAGATTTTAAATTTATGCAAATTTTAGGTTTAGACAATGCTTATTTGGTAGCTCTTAGAAATAAAGTAAGTATATTTGGAAGAAAAAGTGAAACTAATCTTAATTATTTTTATCTTGCTTCTAATAGCACTACCAATTTAAACGAAATGAATAATTTTATAAGCATTATGGATAGATATATCATTTTTATTAACAAAATAGATGCATTGCCTGACACTTATACACTTATGAAAATAGCCTTTAATGCTGATTATTTTCTTTTTAATTTAATCCCATTTGCTTCAAGCCTAGATAAAAACTTTATGTGTTCTATACCTCAAAAAGAACAGTTATTAGAAAATATGATTAATTCTTATAAAAAAATGAATTTATTATATAAAACAAAACTAAAAACCGAAATTCAAGAAATGATACACCCAACAATATATGAAGCAAAAAGATATAATTATTTCATAAATTTTGCTAAAGGAAAATTAAATGCATGCGGAAGATAATTTAAATTTTAAAGATAATTTTTAAATTATATAGGAAAAATAAATGTCTATTTATAAAGAATGTGAAGTTTGTAAAACAAAAATCAATAAATTACAAAATATTTGGAATATATTCTCAGGCAAATTAGAAATAAAATGCAAAAATTGCAAAAGTAAATATGGAGTTTCTAATAAAATTATAGATTGGGTGTATAGTATTTTTTGTGAAAACTTATTACTCTTTCCACCAATTGTATTTTTAAATTTCATATATTTAGGTAGATATTTTTCAAAATATGGATTATTTGAAATGATATGTTATTTATCAATAATCATTCTTTTTAGTAGAAAACTAATAAATATTGTTTTACTTCTTCTTTGTAAATTAAAAAGGCTAGAAAATGAGAGATAAAGGATTAATGGAACATCTTAAGGATATTAAAGATGGTATTGTAGATTGTTATATAGGACCTTATGATTTTGGAGATTTTTTAGCTAGAATTTCAGGTTTTAGAGATTGGCAAGAAAAAAGTGTTATTTTAGATGATTTTCATAAAAGGCAGACACTAGAAGAATTAGACTTTTTAAAAGATATTGTTAAAAATGAAACTTCTAGAAATGTTATACTAGAATATTTAATAAAAGATATCAATGAAAGACCTTTGTATTATTTAGCACTATCAGGAATTTTAACAACAATTAAAAAAATAACCAAAACAAAAAAACTATTCATAATAAACATAACTTCTTTAGGAGGAAAAGCAACATCCACCACCCACTCTCTCTACCCCTACTACAAAAACATACAAAATTCCTTTGCTCCTTTATGTTCTATAGATAATAAAAATAGTAATTTGTTAAAAGAATTTAATTTTGATAGTTTTTCTTGTAATTTTTACAATAATAATATTTTCAATCAAAGTCTTAAATATTTAGATAATATACAAGATGAAAAAGAATATATCAATGAGTATAAAATATTTTTAGAAAATCTTAATCACTTTAATCAAGAATATAATAATTATAAACTTATGTCTATACAAGTAATCAATAATTTAAAAATAGCCTATATACAAAAACTATCTTTGG
>NZ_JAKMTD010000026.1:0-2454 GCF_025772965.1 Campylobacter sp. CNRCH_2013_0898h
CCAAGAACTTCGTATATATTGTTGAATATTTCATCTATATTTTTATCATTTTTATAATATTGTCCATTGCCCAGATGGATAGTTTGTGGAAAATATTGTATTTTTGGATTTAAAAAATTTATTATTATTTCTTTAGCTTTTTGTGATATATAGTAACTCAGCTCCTCTCCTTGAGTGAATATTACAAAGGCACCAAATGCTACCAAAGGTGCTGAATCTGGACATAATATACCAACCAAACTCACAATTCCAGCTGCAATTGCAGTCGCAGAAATACCAACTGTATAAACAATAGTTTCAACCCCTTCAGCTATAGCTTTAATAACTACCGACCTTTCGCCATTAAGGACATATTCTAAAGAATAATCCATAATTTTTAAAGTGTTTTCTGTTGGTTTGGTTATTATTCTTATTTTTCTTGCTATTGGTTCTAAAGTAGGATATTGCTTGGAGTAGGAATTTACGGTGTTTTTTAATCTATCTACAGTATCCCGCAAATATTGAGTTTTATCTTGTATGTCTTCTATATCTTGTCTATTAAAATTTGCTATCCAATTCGGTATTATATCTTTTTTAGCAAGCACAGCATTTTCTATACCTTGTCTATCTTCAGGACTTAAATTATTTTCCGCATGCATTTAATCTTCCTTTAGCAATATTTATGAAATAATTAAGTTTTTTTGTTACATATATTGTTTCGTATAATTCTTGATCTTGAAATTTTAAATCTGCATCATGAAATAAATTCATTTTTTTATAAGAATTAATCATATTTTCTAATAACTGTTCTTTTTGAGGTATAGAACACATAAGATTTATATCTAAAGTAAAACCAAAAAACAAGATATTATAAGTCATAAAATTAATTTCAAACATTATTTTACCTGGATTATACTTAGATGGTAATTTTTCAATTTCACTCATAAAGACAAGAAACTCATCCACAACATTTAAATAATTATTAATTTCTTTTAAATCAGTGCTATTGGAAATAAAATAAAAATAATTAAGATTATTTTGCATTTGCAAACCAAATAATACATCCTTATTTTTAAGAGCTACCAAATAAGCATTGTCTAAACCTAAAATTTGCATAAATTTAAAATCTTTTTTAAAGTTATGCATATAATTTAATAATTCTTTTTGATTAAGTTTTAATTCTTGATTTAAGTTTTGTTCTACAAAAACTTTTTTAAATTCTTCTTCGTTGCTCTTAAATAGTTTGTATATATCTTTAGCATTTTGATATTCTTTTTCATGATTATACTTATCCCAAAAGATAAGCTCTAAAGGGCGATAAGCTAAGCTTATAAAAATAATCAAAGCTATAAGCAAACCGCAGGGTATATAAAATTTTTTAAGTTTATAAAAAGGTTTTTTCATTTATATTCCTTGATATTCTAAAAATAGTTTTTGTGTCTTTTTTTGTTTCGTTTAAGGTTTTATTTTGAGTGTTAAGTTCTATCTCATTCATTTTTGCATTCTTTTAGTTTGGTTTGTATGGATTTAAGTTTATTAGTTTGTTTTTGATCGAGTCTGAGTTTCTTAAAATTATAGATCGCTTTTTCTAATTGCATTTTTAAATGACTATCAGTGTGTATTTTTAATTCTTTATTAAAAAACAATAAAACTTTGTCAGTAGTAGTGTTAATTTGACTCATACCATTTAAAATTGTTATAGTTTTAGGGGTATTTAAATCACAAATATAATCTTGTAAAAATTCACTCAAATACATATCAGTAAATGCACAATTATAACCAATTAGAGTGTTAATATACATTCCAATTCCAACTACATCAAAGCTATCAAACTTATGAATATCTTTTTGCAAAAAATCCTCTTCTAAACGAGTATTTAGAAAAAATAAAAAATCTTCAAAAACTTTAAATCTTTCCTTATCAAATAAAAAAGAAGTTTTTTGATTTGTGATATTTCCTTCATTATATAAAAGATAAAGTATAATATCAGTATTTGAATTTGTTGTAACATGCCCAGCTTGTCTCATAAGCTCAACATCTTCATCTGTAGGATAATAAGAGGTTAAAATTCTTATATCTTCAATACTAGCTTGTATCATCTTAAGATTTTTAATAATCATTTGTGTAACTTTTTCTTGATTATAGTTTTCTTTGCTTAAATTCTTAGCATATTCTAATTCTTCCTTGCCTTCGTTTTCACTCCATTTGATTAAAGCACTAAGATTTTCTCTTGCTTTATTTTCATTAGCTTCTTTAAATTGTAAAGCTTCTTGGATCAATTCATAAATACCAATAGCTAGGATAAAAGCTAATATAATAAAAATTCTTTTTGATATTTTAAGCAATTTTTTTACCTTTAAAGTTAGTATTATTTATTATAGCATTATTAGATACAATCTTAAAATCTTCTTTTATATCATCTATAATGGTATTGCTTTGTTTTGTATTGTTTTCTTGATTTGAATTTTTATCTTT
>NZ_JAKMTD010000027.1:0-1663 GCF_025772965.1 Campylobacter sp. CNRCH_2013_0898h
ACTTTTTTAAAAAATTCCAAAACTTTAAGTCATTTTGCTAAAGCTTATAGGGGTAAAATGCTAAGAGTATTGGCAAGTAAAAATATATATAATAAAGAAGCTTTGCTTGAAAATCTACCTAATGATTTAAAAATAAAAGAAATCAAGATACAAGGATTAAAAGAAGAGATAATTTTAGATATAGTAAGCTAAGCCTTTTGGCTTAGCTTTTATAATTAGAATTTGTATAGAGCTTCAAGTCTGATGAATTGATCATCATGATCATGCGTGTTATTATTGAAATCTTCAGTTAAGTAAGAATAGAAGCCACTAAATGTAAGTTTTGGGCTATATGCATAAGATACTCTTGCGATATATTCATTTTTATCTGTTTCAGCACCTGCTGCATATTCAGTTTTACCACCGATATAGTCAAATCCTACTCTAACAGTTTCAGCAAAAGTATAACCTAAACCTGCAAAATAGAAGAAGTTTTCACCCATAGATCCAGTTAGTTTGCTACCATTAGAATAGAAAATTTGTTCACCTGGTGCAATTACTCTACCTTTATCTTCTAATACAACAATAGTATTTTTGTCTTTTTCACCATAGCCAACAATACCTGCTTGGAAATCAAAAGCAGAAATTTGTCCTTGTAATTGAGCAGCATAGAAGTTAGCGTTATCAGCATTTAAGCGTTTTTCTGTGTCACTATCTACACTATTTCCTAAGTATTGAGCTTGGATTTTGAAGTTAGCCATATCATTGAATGCAAATTTATAGCTAGCATCTACTGCATATAAGAATGCATAGTTATTTGAATAAGCAGCCCATAATTGGAACGCAAATGGATCAAAATCACCTAATACAGCAGCACCATATAATGAAGATTTAGCCATATTGATTCCATCTTTAATTGCAGTGTCGCCATCATCTTCAGCATTAAAGCTATCAAACCAATAACCTGCAAAAGTTAAACCTTCAATAGAAGTGTTTACTACTTTAGCTCCTGTTCCTACTAAATCATCAGTCCAAATAGAACCAACTTCCATTTTACCAAAAGTTACGCTTGTAGCATAAGCTTCATTAGTGTATTCTAAGTAAGCTTGTTGAACATTGAAAGTATCATGAGTGTTTGTTCCATTGCCTGTACCAAAGCCAGCTTCATTTGTGCTGTATTGGAATTGAACAAAAGCTTTGAAGTTATCATCTAAAGCAGCTTTGAAATTTAATTGAGATTTAAATCTGTGTTTGTTCTCTTTAGAGTTGTTATAACCATCTACAATTGTGTTACCAATATCTTTTCTATCAGATTCAAATCTATATCTGAACATTCCTGATACATCAACATCTTTTATAGCTTCTTCAAGCGAAACAGCATTAGCTGCTGAAAAAGCACCTGCAGCTAAAGCTGCTACTAAACTAAGTTTAACTAGTTTCATGAGAATTCTCCTTATTAAAATTAAAACTATGGCTTGTATTATAGCATAGTTTTATATAAGAATTCTTAAAGTAAATAAAAACGATAAAAATATATTAAAGGGTTGTATTTATAGATTGAATTATCTTTAAAGATCTAGTTTGAAACTAGATCTTTAAAAACTAAGGAGTTATCTATGAATGTTTGCTTTTACAAGTGTAATTATGCTCTTTGATAGTTAATGTTTGGAAACTGAGGGAGTTA
>NZ_JAKMTD010000028.1:0-1577 GCF_025772965.1 Campylobacter sp. CNRCH_2013_0898h
CAACAATGCTATAATAAACAATACTAACCTTAAAGGTAAAAAAATTGCTTAAAATATTAAAAAACTTTCATTGTAATTTTTACAAAAAAATATATAAAAAACTATTTTTAGAATATCAAGGAATATAAATGAAAAAACCTTTTTATAAACTTAAAAGATTTTATATACCCTGTATTATATTAATCATAATACTTGCCGTGCTTGCAAAATTACTTTATTCTCCTTTATATACGATTTATTGGGGAATGTATCATTTTCCTAAAAAAGAACAAGAATTTAGAATTTTTGAAAAAATGACTTTAAATCCAAGTCCTAAAGATATGATTAAAATTGTAGATGATTATCAGCCTAAACTAGAAGACTTTAGAGATTTAAATACAAAAATGCAAAAGGCTATTTTTGATTTTAAGGTGGCTAAATTCTTTGGATTTGAGGATAGGTACTTTGAAGTTTCTCTTAAAAGCTACATTAGTCTTTTCATTTTTCTACATGGCAAAGAACATACTTATTTTAATTATCTTAATTTCATAAGCGATTTAAATTCAAATGAGAAACAAAAATACCTAAACTTAAGAGCCTCTACTAAAGATTTAGAAAAACAAATTTTTGAAGAAAAACTTAAATTTATAAAGCACTATGAAGAATTTTATGATTATTTAGATAGCATAGGCTATTTGAATAAGGGTTCTTGGTATAAAACTATGGCAATCTATCCAAAAATAACAATTCGAGGTCTTCTTTTATTTCATAACAATCAATTGTGTTCTTCTAAGGATACAAATTTCATATTTCAAAACATGAAAGAAAACTATAATATATTTAATAATTTAGATCCAAATAGCTCAAAACTTCTCGATAAGACACTCGGAAAAGAATGGAAAGATTACCGCAAAAATGTATCAATCTTTATAGAAGATACAATAAACAAAATCCAAAAGGCCTTAGATGAATGCAAATGAAAATAATACTAGTGTTCATAATGAAAACAATACCACTATTAACATTAAAGAAAGTATAAAAGAAGCTCTAAGAGAAGGACAAGAGGTTATAGAAAGTAGTAGAGAAGGAATAGGAAAAGCAAGTAATACTTTCGATTTTTTTAGCAGTGGCTTCAACCTTTCCCCCAACTCTCCCACTAAAGAAACCCTACAACCTTATATTCAAAAAGTTCAAGTTATTACAGATAAAGTGGATAACAAACTAAAAATTACTGAATATACCTTAGAGTATATTGACAATGGTGATATAACTAAAGTTTTAGTAAAACTAGGAGAAGAAGTTATACAAGATTTTGTTTTAAAAAAAGGCTTAGATATTTCTAAAGAAATAGCACTTATCTTGTTTAGAGGAAAAATTATTTTTGGTATAATTATTTTTGCTGGAGGAAGTGTTATATCTTACTATTTTTCTGAAAACATTAAAGAATTAGCAAAAAAACTGCTAATAAATACTCAAGATTTGCTTAATAAAATCGGAGATAAAATTAAACCTCCTGTTGTATGCCCTAGTAATTCTATAACACCTAATGGTCAATGTATTGATCATCCAAATGATTTTTTTCAAAAACTAATCAATCC
>NZ_JAKMTD010000029.1:0-1545 GCF_025772965.1 Campylobacter sp. CNRCH_2013_0898h
ATTCACCCCATTATACAAACTCCCACTAATAAAAGGCTTGTCTATATCATCATCTAAAAATGAAATAATAACTTCATCTCCTATTCTAGGTGTATGGTAAAAACCTGAATGATTGCTTGCTACATTACTAGCTACTCTTAAGAATGGACTATGGTGATACATGTTTGTTTTATTATCTAATTCTTCTTGATTAGCATAAAGATTAATCCTTACTTTAACTCTTCCATACTCATCAGTATAAATAGTATTTCTTTGATTTTCTATATTAAAATCTTCTCCTATAACTATACCCATGGTATTAATTGGAGGTTTTGGTTTGGATTTAAAACTAGGTGTAAAGGTTAAAAAAGATGGGGTAAGGGTTAAATTATTTGTATAAGATTTGCTTAGATTTAAGTCTTTAATATTTAAATTATCATTGGTATTGATAGTATTAGCTAAAATAGCATCATCAATTAAAATTTGTTCTTTTGCAATAATGGTATATTCTTTGGTGGTTTCTTCTTGAATATTAATTTTAATACTTTCATTTAAACTAAGATGATAAATATTGCTTTTTGCTTTTAGTATATTATTAAGCATAGTGTTTCTTTTTTCTTTTAGGGTAGGGGATTGTTTTAAATTAATATTTTGTGTAAAGGAATACTCACTTTCATAAGAATGCTCATTATAATGTACATTGGTGTTTTGTGCTTTAGTGCTTAAGGAATATAAACTTAAAGGTTGTTTGGAATTATTACTAGAATGAGTAAAAGCATTAGTTTGTATTTGTTTTTCTTTATTTAGTGCGTAAATACAAGTTTCATTAAGATGGTTGTTGATATTAGGATTAAAAACTATATCTTTTATTTTGCCTTTATGAGTATAAAAATCATAAAAATAAATATTATCTTTATCTTCATAAAAATAAATACCATGATTGTGTGCTAATCTTGTGATAAATTCTAAATCACTTTCATTGTATTGAGAAATCAATTCTTTAGTTTCATATATATGATGAATATTAGAAAAATCAATGTTTTTATTTAGCTTGGTGTTATAATAGGCTAAGGTTTGTTTAATTACTTCTATTATGTTTGTATGAGTATAAATACGATTTGCTTTATTAAAATCAAGTCTTATTAAAGGAGAATGCAAGTTAAACTTAAAAAAATGTTTATGGTTTAATTGTTTAAAATTTTCTTTTACAATATTGCTAGCACTGCCTTGATTAACACCTAAATAGTCAACATAAGATATTATTCCCCGATAAATCATATCAATATTAGTTGAAAAGTCTATCTTTTTGTTTTCATAAGGATTTTTAATTATAAGTGAAGCTTCTTTATCAATAAGCATATTAGGATTAAATTCAATATTGTCATCACTAAAAATATCATTATTGATATTTTCATAAAAACCTTCACATTCACATAAAAAGATCTGATCCAAGCTTTCTTTTATAATGGCTTTTGTGATTTTAAAATCAAGTTTGTTAATTTTTAAATTAAGATAAGAGTTGTTTGTATTCATTAAAAAACCTTTGTTGGTATTGGGATTTATTGG
>NZ_JAKMTD010000003.1:0-173287 GCF_025772965.1 Campylobacter sp. CNRCH_2013_0898h
AAAAGAAGATAAAAAAGAAGATAAAAAAGAAGATAAAAAAGAAGATAAAAAAACTTCGGCACAAAAAGAGCTTTTTATTCTTGATGTTAAAAAATTAGATAATGGTATTTTGCTTGATTTGAGTGAAAAAATTAGCCAAAAAGATATAAAAAATTTTACTTTAAAAGGTGATAATTTTCGTTATGTTGCAGATTTTGATGGAATTTTAAAAGGGCCAAAGAGAAATTTTGAATTTAAAGATTTTGATATTATTGTATCACAATTTAATCCAACTAGCATGCGTTTAGTTTTGAGTTCTAAAAAAGAGTTAAAAGTAAAAATAGAGCTTAAAGATCAAAGTCTTTTTATGGGACTTGAAAAAATAGAAAAAAAAGAAGAACCTAAACCTATAGTTAAAAAACAAAGCGAGATTAAAAAAACAGAAGTTAAAAAAGAAGTTGTTAGAAATGAACCTTTATATATTTTAAAATCAAGTAAAGATAAAAGTGGTGTTAATTTAAAATTAAATAATGATATTGATATTGAAGATATTAAAATCAACTCTTTTAAAGATGGTAAAATGTATCGCTCTATTGTGAGTTTTGAAGCCATTCTAGAAGGCGATAGAAAAAAAATTGATATTAATAAAAATCAATCTATCACAATAGTGCAGTTTAATAAAACTACAGTAAGAATTGTTTTAAATTCTACTAGTGATTTTAAGACTAGTCTTGATTTGGATGATGATGAGCTATTTGTAGGATTTGAGAAAAAGATTAAAAAAACGCCAGTAAAAAATACTTCAAAAGCAGCAAAAGCTACTATCAAAAAATCAGGCAAAATTATAGTAATTGACCCAGGTCATGGAGGTAAGGATCCAGGAACTTTAGGAGATAAGGGTGTTAGAGAAAAGGATGTAGTTTTAAGTGTGGCTTTAAAACTTGGAAATGAGCTAAAAAAAAGAGGATATAAAATTTATTACACAAGAAGTACTGATAAATTTATAAACCTTAGAGATAGAACTTCCATGGCTAATGAGAAAATGGCAGATTTGTTTATTTCTATCCATGCAAATGCAGCACCAAATAAACAAAGAGCTAAGACTTTACAAGGAATTGAAACTTTCTTTTTATCTCCTGCAAGAAGCGAAAGAAGTAAAAAAGCTGCTGAAGCAGAAAATCAATCAGATTTTGAAGAAATGAATTATTTTTCCAAGCAAACATTTTTAAATTTTTTAAATCGTGAAAAAATAGTTGCTTCAAATAAATTAGCTATCGATGTGCAGAAAAAAATTTTGAGCAATGTAAGAAAAAAATATAAAGTTGTTGATGGCGGGGTTAGAGAGGCTCCGTTTTGGGTTTTAGTAGGAGCACAAATGCCAGCGATTTTGATTGAAACAGGTTATATTAGTCATCCTAGTGAAAGAAATAGATTGACAAATAAAAATTTCCAAGAATTATTGGCCATTGGCATTGCCAATGGAATTGAAAGTTATTTTTATAAGAATCAATGAAAAAAGCAAATATTATTATAAAAAATAATGCGCCTTTTTCTTTGGATTTTGATGATTATTATTTTAATTCTAGTGATGGTTTAAGTGAAAGCAAATTTATATATACAAATGCTTTTGACTTTGAAAACAAACAAACTATTGTAGCAGAACTTGGTTTTGGTATAGGCTTAAATTTCTTTCTTACATTAAAGCGTTTTTTAAAAGAAAAAAAACACAATCAAAGACTTTTTTATCTTAGCTTTGAAAATTTTTATATAGAAAAAGATAAATTAAGAGAAATTTATAAAAAACTTGGTTTTTATGAGGAATTTAAAGAAGTTTTAGAGCAATTTTTAAATTTTTATCCTCCATGCAAGGATGGAGTTTATAGGTTTTATTTTCAAGATTGTTTTTTAGATTTGGTGTTTGGTGATGCTAAAGAAAATCTACAAAATTTAGACTTTAAGGCAAATATTTGGTATTTAGATGGTTTTTCACCTTCTAAAAATCAAGATATGTTTGATGATAATATTATAAACGATGTTGCTAAAAACTCAAAAATAAATGCTAAGATTTTAACTTTTTCTTCTGCTAGTGTTTTAAAAAAGGCTTTAATTAACAACAATTTTCAAGTGCAAAAGATAAAAGGTTTTAGAAAAAGAGAAATGATACAAGCCATTTTTAATGGTTTAGAATTTGAAGATAAATTTGCATATTTTAATACCCCATCTTTAAAAAAAGAGATTCAAAAAATAGCTATTATTGGAGCAGGTATAGCCGGAGCAAGCATGGCTTATGAGCTTTCTTTAAGAAATGTTCAAGTAGATGTTTTTGAAAAAGAAAATTCATTAGGAAAAGGCGCTTCTGGAAATATCAATGGAATTTTAAGCTCTTTGATTTTAAAACCCGATGTTTTATTGGGCGAGTTTTCACAATATGCTTTTTTAGAAGCAAGTAGATTTTATAGACAAATTTTAAATTTAATTCCACAAGGGGTTTATGAATTTGCTCATAATGAGCTTATGCAAGAGCGTTTTGATAGTCAAAAAGATAATGTTTTATTTGAAATTATTAACAATCAAGCCTTTTTAAAAGATGGATTTTGTATAAAACCTCAAGAGCTTGTGAAGACACTTTTGCAAAAAAGCAAGGCTAGAGTATTTTTTGAGTATGAATTTAAAGATTATTCTTATAAAAATGAAAAGTTTTTTTTAAATTTTAATAATCAAAAAATTTTAAAAGATTATGATGTGTTAATCTATGCTCAAGGTGCTGATGTTAAGAATTTTTTAGAGTATAAATATATGAAATTAAGTAGTGTAAGAGGTCAATGTACTCATTTAAAACCATTTTTAAAAAACCCGCATGCCTTATCTTCTAAAGGATATATTTGTCCTATTAATGAGGAGCTTAATTTACAACTTATTGGCGCAAGTTATGATAGGCTTAATCAAGATACAACGCTTTTAAAAAATGATGATTTACAAAATATTGAAAATGTAAAAGAGTTTTTACATGATGAAAATTTAGAGATAATGGGCGGTAAAGTAGGATTTAGATCATATTCTAGTGATAGATTTGCCATAGCAGGTCAAGCCTATGATGAAAATTTTTATATGCAAAATTATAAAGCACTTTTATGGCATAAAAATAAAAATCAAGTCATGCCAAATGATTTTATTCCTTTGTATTTTTCTATTGCTCATGGATCTAGAGCTTTTGCTAGTGCTATTGTTTGTGCTAGAGTGATGAGCTCATTGATTTTTGATGAGCCAAGAATAAAAAAAGAATTTTTACATGCCTTACATCCTGCAAGATTCTTAATTAGAAAGCTTAAAAAAGGACTTATTTAATCCTTGATTTATTAATTTTATATATTGGTATATTAAAATTAATATTTTAAGGAGGGTATATGAAAAGAAAAATTTTGCCAAATAATAATCAAAAATTTTTCAATGACGGACAAATGATTATTTCCAAAACAGATACTACAGGAAAAATCATATATTGCAATAGAATCTTTATTTCTCTTTCGGGCTATAGTGAGGAAGAATTATTGGGAAAACCTCATAACATAGTGCGTCATCCGGATATGCCAAAAGTTGTTTTTGAATTACTTTGGGAAAGACTTAAGAGTAAAAAAGAGATTATAGCTTATGTTAAGAATCTATCAAAAGATGGATCATTTTATTGGGTTTTGGCTTTTATCAGTCCTTCGTTTGATTCCAAAGGAGAAGTTGTTGGGTATTATTCTATGCGTTTAAAACCCAAAAAAGAAGCAGTTGAAAAAATAGAAAAATTATACAAAGAGCTTTTGATTGAAGAGCAAAAAGGTGGAAAAGGTGCATCAAGGAAGAAACTTGATGATTATTTAAATACAAAAGGGATGAGTTATGAAGAATTGGTTTTATCAATATAATATCAATCAATCTGTAAATTATTTTGCTTTATTTTTATTTTGTTTGATGGCAATCTTGGAAATAGTAGAAAATAATATTTTTGGTTTTATTTTTTGTGTGATTGGAACTTTAGTGGTGTTATTTGGGCTTGCTAGTGCTTATTATAGAAATAAAGAAGTTTTAAGGATTACTCAAGTTTTAAATGAGCTTACAAAAGGAAATTTGGAAGCAAGAATTACTCATATAGCTGTTCCAAAATCTGGAGTAGGAAAATTAAGTTGGGTTGTGAATGATTTAGCTGATCAAATGGAGGCTTTTAACAGAGAAATTCTTAATGCTATTTTAGCTGTAAAAGAACAAAGATTTTATAGAAAAGCAAGATTAGAAGGCTTAATGGGTACTTTCGCATATAATGCTAAAATTATTAATGAAGCTACTTTAGAAATAGAAAAAACTCAAAATTTATCCATAAGAAGTATTGTCGTTGAAAATGTTTCTAAGGATATGTCAGATTCTTTGCAAAAAGAATTAGCTTTGATTAATGTGAAATTAAATGATAATGCAAGCACTATGCATGATATATATGAGCAGGCAAATGATATTTCTACTCATTCTTCAAAAAGTGCCAAAAATGCAGAATTAATTTCAGTCGATTTGCAAAATTTAGGTGAAAATATCACTCAAATTCATACTTTAATGGATACTTTTTCACAGCAAATTAATAATGTTTCTTCTTTTATATCTATTATAGAAGATATTACAGAGCAAACCAATCTTTTAGCATTAAATGCAGCTATTGAGGCAGCTCGTGCAGGAGAGCATGGTAGAGGTTTTGCGGTAGTTGCAGATGAGGTAAGACATTTAGCTGAAAAAACTCAAGAGGCCGCCAAAGAAATTTCTGTGATGATTAAAGTATCAATAGAGCAAATGAGTAATATTAAAAACATAACTAATGAAGCTTATAAAGTTGCTAAAAAATCTAACTCAAGTTTAGAAGAATTCCAAGAGGTGTTTACCGGTGTTGATGAAAAAGCTAAAATTTTATTAGATGAGATTTCTAAGACAAGTGTTGATACTAATAAAATATTGCTTTATTTAGAGTGTTGTTTAAAAACATATTTAGCTTGCTCTTGTGTGATTAATTCCAAAATAGAAGATATAGAAGATAAAAATTTAGCCAAATTTGATTCTACAAGTAATATTTATGTTTTAAATCAAAATTTAAATTCTTATATAGAAAAATTATTTGATTGTATAAGAAACAATCAAATAGTCAAAGAGGAAAGAAAAATTTATGCACATATTAAGCAAATTCAAGATATAAATGAAAAAATGATAAGCGAAATAGAGCATAAAAAACATATTTAATAAGAGGTTAAATGAAAAAATACATTTTTTTAAGTTGTATATGTTTAAATGTGCTTGCTTCTAATTTAGAAGAAAGCTTAAGTGAGGGTGATGTTAATATAACTAAAGAACAAAAAACAAATGCAATTTCTAAACAAGTATTTTTTCAAAAACCACAAGAGTATCAAGCTCAAAATGTTGATTTTGGTACTTTTGCTAGTAATTCTTTAGCGCAGGTTTTAAATTTAAGCTCAAAGGACAAAACAGAAGCTAGTTTAGATTATAACGCTTTAAATGTAAATATTAAAAATATCAACTCAATTTTAGATTATGATAATGCTACTTTACTTTTAGAAAAACAAGCAAGAATAGGGCAGTTAGAGCAAGCTTATTCTTTGGGAATTATTAATCGTTATGAATTTGATGAAATCAATTTGGGTTTTAATTATTTTAATGATCAATATAAACAAGCTTATGCAAAAAATAGTTTTGGTGCTGAATTGCAATTTAGTCAATATTTTAAAGCATATGCCAATCATTATGATATAAAAGAAAATAATAGTGATGATAGTACAGAGTTTGGGGTTATATTTGATTTACCTTATTTAAGTGTTTTAAATGTAAATTCTAACATGAAAGAAACACAAAATCAGTATAACATTACTTATTCTCCAATTTCTATTTTGGATTTATCACTTAATTATCAAGATGAAAAAACAAGTGCAAAAGATCAAACGGCAATGTGGGTTAAGTTTAGACTAAATTATGAGCAAAGTTTAAGTAAGCAATTTTATAATAGCTTTTATCGTAAAAATAGTATAGCCGAGTTTAATCGCTATGATTTTGCTACTAGGACTTATTAATTGCTCATAAAACGAGTAATGTCATTGTAAGTTACAAATACCATTAAGCTTAAAAGCAAAGCCATGCCAAAATAACTAAGATATTCAAAACATACTTTTGGTACTTCTTTTTTAAAAATTAATTCATAAAGATTAAAAAGTATATGTCCTCCATCTAGTGCTGGTATCGGAAGTAAATTTAGTACTCCAAGATTGATGGAAATTAAAGCTGTGATTAAAAATAAAACTACTATACTAGTATTTGCTGCTTTGGAGGTTATATCCACCATAGTGATGATTCCACCCATATTTTTAGCATCTAATTCCCCACTGATGATTTTAGCAAGACCTTTAAAAATAAGCAAAGAAGCTTCTATGCTTTCTTCATAAGCATATTTTAAACTGCTAATTCCTGAGTGATAAATAGTAACAAACTCACCCTTAGGTGCTATACCAATAAGAGGTTTTTGAACTTTTTGATAAAACTCATTATAGCCTTGGTCAATTTGCGGTGTTAAAGTGATATTGATAAATTTATTATCGCGTTCTATGTCAAGCAGGGTTGGTTTTGCGTGAACAAGTTTGCCAATTTCTTCAAAACTTTGAATTTTAACTCCATCTATAGCTAGGATTTTATCTCCAATTTGTAAATTTGCTTTTTGTGCAGCTGAGTTTGGCGCTATATCTCCAACAACAGGTGCAAGTTTTTGAACCCCTAAAAAACCTATGGCTATATAAAGTAAAAATGCTAGAAAAAAGTTAAAAAATGGTCCCGCAAAAAGTATATAAATTCTAGCTAAAGGATTTAAAGTGTTATAGCTATTTGGCTCATAATTTTTTTCACTAGGATTTAAATCATCTTGTCCTTTAAGTTTAACATAACCACCAAAAGGTAGAGCAGATAAGCGATACTCTGTATTTTTGTAAGTTTTTTTAAAAATAGCTTTTCCAAAACCTATGCTAAAAATTTCTACATCAACCCTCATATGTTTTGCAGCTAAAAAATGTCCTAATTCGTGAAAAAAAATTAAAAAAGATATCACTAAAAGTGTTATTAAAAAACTAAAAGAATAAAATTTAAAGCCAATAGCTAAGATAATAAATAAAAATAAATATGATTTCAATTTATACCTTTTTTAAATGTTTTACATAAGCTAGTATGTATTCAAAAGCTGAATAAAGTGTAAGCACTAAAGCAATAAATAACAATGTATTAGCAAAAGGCCATTGCATGATTAAAAATATAATAGCTATCATTTGAAAAGTTGTTTTTATTTTGCCTGCAAAAGAAGCACTTACATCAAATTTTTCACTTATCATAACCACTCTAAAGCCGGTGATGAAAAATTCTCTTACTAAGATAATGTAAACCATCCATGGATCAGCTTTTTGCGTAAGTAATAACCCTAAAAATGCAGCTAGAATAAGCATTTTATCTGCTAAAGGATCTATAATAGCTCCAAGTTTAGTAGTTTGATTCCAAGTTCTTGCAATATAGCCATCGAAAAAATCAGTTAAAGCAGCTATGCTAAAAATAACACAAGCAAAATAATTTACCCAACTAGGATGGATATTTTCAAAATCATTAATAAGTAAAAAAAACAAAAGTGGAGCTAATAATATCCTTATAAAAGCTAAGATATTGGGTAAATTCATACTTTTAAAATCCTTTATAAAGCACCCTTAAGGTAATATTACTTAAAGGTGGTGCCACCATCTACGATCAAAGTATGGCCTGTGATCCAATTTGCCTTATCAGAGCATAAAAATAAACATGCGCCAGCTAGATCTTGTGGCTGTCCAATGCGGTTTAGCGGACTAAGATTGATAGTTGCATTTTTTACCTCTTCATAATTTGTAAATGCTTTAAGCGCGTCAGTATCAATTGGTCCACCGCTAACTACATTTACACGGATATTTTTAGAACCAAGCTCGGTTGCAGCATATCTTGCCATAGCTTCAACCGCTGCTTTAGCTGTACCATGACCAGCATAATTTTCAATATGAACTAAATTTCCTGTTGAAGAAATAGATAATATACTACCCCCACCAACTTTTTCCATTCTTTTTGCCGCTTCTTGTGCTCCAACAACAAAAGCATTTACGGTTGCTGTGAAAATATTATTAATACCTTTTGGCTTTAATTTCATAAATTTAGTATATCCACCTACAACGGCACGACCTGAAATGATAGCATTAGAGATGAAAAAATCTATTCTATCAAAATCTTGATCGATTTTTTCAAACAACTCTTTATATGTTTCTGGTTCAAGTATATTAAATTCATAAGCCTTTGCTTTGATTTTATAATTATTTTCTAAATCTTTCACAATTTCTTGAGCTAAATCTGCATTAGAATTATAAGTAAAAGCTACATTGGCTCCTGCTTTTGCAAACTCATATACAATAGCTTTACCAATCCCTCTTGTTCCACCGCTAATTACTAAAGTTTTATTTTGAAAAAAAGTATCCATTAAAATCCTTTTATGTTATAGTTTTTCATAATCGCTTCTATTTTTGTTAAATTGCAATCACTAGGTTTGCAAAGTGGCAAACGATATTCTAAAGTAGGGGTTAAACCTGCTATATACATTGCCGCTTTAATAGGTATAGGATTGCTTTCACAAAATAAAATTTTATTAATATTATATAACTCATCATTGATTTTTTTAGCTTCAATGTATTTTTCTTTTAAAGCTAGATGAGTTAATTTTGAAATCATATCAGGAAGTAAATTTGAAGTAACTGAAATCACACCCTTACCGCCATTTGAAAGTATAGGATAATTAATCGCATCTTCCCCGCTTAAAAGTATCATTCTAGGTTCATGCGCTAGCAAATCAACGCACTTATCAATGCTTCCACTAGCTTCTTTTACTCCGTAAATATTTTCACAATCTCTAAATAATCTTATAATAGTTTCTGTTTGAAGCTCACACCCTGTTCTTCCTGGGACATTATATAAAAGTACAGGTATATCTATACTTTTTGCTATTTCTTTATAATGAAGATATAAACCTTCTTGTGTGGGTTTGTTATAATATGGAGTAACGCTTAAAATTCCATCAGCTCCATGCTCTTGTGCAAACTTAGCTAAACTTACAGCTTCATGTGTGGCATTGCTTCCTGCTCCTGCTAAAACCTTACAAGAACTTCCTTTGCATGCATCTAGTGCTATTTCTATACAAATTCTATGCTCTTCATGGGTTAAGGTGGCACTTTCTCCGGTTGTTCCAACAGGCACTACTACATCAATTCCATTTGCGATTTGTCTTTTGATAAGTTTATGGTAAGTTTGCTCATCTAATTTTCCATTTTTAAATGGAGTTATTAAAGCTGTCATTGCTCCTATGATGATGTTATTGTCCATTTTCGCCCCTTTTTAAGATTATTGTTGTAGATTTGTCTTCATTGAAGTATTTTCTAGCACAATGAATTAAATCATCTTTGCTTAGATTTTCTATATTTTTTTCATAATCAAGCAAAGGTTTTAAATCACCCTTTGCAAGATAAGATCCATAAATATTTGCAACGCTACTTGCATTGCTTAGTGAAAAAATAAAATCACTTTTTACGGTATTTTTGATTTTTTCCATGATAGCATCATCAAATTTGGCATTTTTTACATCTTCAAGAATTTTCAAAAGCTCTTTTTCAACATCTTCTGCTTTTATACCTTCATTACAAACACAAATAAATATAAATAAATTCTCATCTATATTTTCACTTGCATAGGCATAAAATTCATTGATTAGTTCTAATTTATCAATTAAAATTTCACTTATTAAAGAACTTTTTCCATTTCCTAAAAGCTCACTCAATGCGCAAAGTTTTGGCATATCTTCATGATTAAATGCAGGAATTTTGTATGCAAGTGCTAGTAGTTGCGTATCGCTTTCTTTGTGCAAGATCACGCGTTTAGCACCATCTTGTTCAGGTTCTTTTTCATGAACTATAGGGATTTCTTTGGTGTTTTTTATATCTTGAAAATGTTTTTTAGCAAGATTGAAAACTTCATCTTCATTAATATCGCCACTCACAAGCAAAATAGCATTTTTGGGTTGATAAAAAGTTTGATGAAAATCTTGTATATCTCCTATTTTCCAATTTTGTATATCTTTAAAAAAGCCTATTGGAGTCCAATGATATGGATGATGTAAAAAGGCATGATTGTATAATCTAAAATATAAATATCCTAAAGGATTATTATCAGTTCTCCAACGCCTTTCTTCTAAAACTACATTTCTTTCAGGCTGAAACTCATCATCTTTTAAATTTAAATTACGCATTAATTCAGCAAAAAGCCACAAAGATTTGTCTAAATTTTCACTAGAGCATTTTATAAAATAATGCGTATAGTCAAAACCAGTACTTGCATTATCCACTCCACCAAAACCCTTGACTATCTCATCAAATTCGCCTGCTTTTAAATTTTTTGTACTTTTAAAATTTAAATGTTCAAGCATGTGAGCTATGCCGCTTTTTCCCATTTTTTCATTTCTTGAGCCAACTTTATAAAAAATATCTACACTTATAACCCCGCTTTTTTTATTTACAGGTAAAGTGTAAATTTCAAGTTCATTTTCAAGGGTGATTTTTTTATAATTAATCATTTAAAATTAACTCCTATAGCTTGACTAATATGATTAAAACCATCTTGTTTTAAAAGTTCAATTAATCCTTGATTGATATTTTTAACAATGCTTGGTCCTTTGAAAATCATAGCTGTATAAATTTGAACCAAACTAGCCCCATTTTTAATGCGTTCATAAGCAAGTTCAGCACTATCTATACCACCGCTTGCTATTAAAATAGTATCTTGATAAATTTCTTTAGCTACTTCTTTAAAAAATGTCGCACTTTTTTGAGTGATTAATCTACCACTAATTCCACCAAAGGTTCTTGTATTATCAATTAAAGAATAATCTATACTAGTATTTGCCATGATAATACCATCAGCTTTTGCACTAATAGCACTTTTGCAAAGTGAAATTGCACTATCTATACTCATATCTGGAGCAATTTTTAAAATCACAGGTTTTTTTGTGATTTCTTTTGCTTGATTAAATAGGGTGTTTACAAATTCCTCACTTTGTAAATCTCTTAAATTTTTGGTATTTGGAGAGGATATATTAATCACAAACAAATCGCACAAATCTTTAAATTCTTTTAATAAAATAATATAATCATTAATAGCTTCTTCATTTGGAGTGATTTTATTTTTGCCTATATTTGCTACTAAAGGTATGCTAAAAGGATAGACTTTTTTTACTTCTTTTGCGATAGCATCTTTACCTTTATTATTAAAACCCATAGCATTTTGAATACTTTCTTGTTCAACAAGTCTAAAAAGTCTAGGTTTTTCGTTGCCATTTTGAGGTTTTGGGGTGAAAGTTCCATATTCTAAAAAGCCAAAACCTAAAGCACTTAGCGGTCTTATCATAGTTGCATTTTTATCAAAGCCACCTGCTAAACCCACAGGATTGTAAAAATTTAAATTAAAAATTTCTTGATTTAAAATTTCATCATTTATTATACAATCTTTTGCAAAAAAACTAAGCCCTCCAGGAAATATACAATCTAGCGTTCGCATACTAAATTCAGCTAAAGCATGGGCATTTTCTGGATCTAATTTATATATTAAAGGTTTTAAACTTTCATAAGTCATATTTTTCCTTTTTTTTACAAAATAGCATATTTTACTAAAAAAATGATAATTCTTAGTTTTCATTTTCTTTAACTTTATCAGTTTTTTGTACTTTTTGTTTTAATTTTTGATAAATTTCACAATGTTGCATTAAATAAGCATCATTTCCTATAGAAGCTATTTTTCCTTTATCAAGCACAGCAATTTTGTCAGCATTTTCTATAGTGCTAAGCCTATGAGCGATGATGAGTATTAAGCGATCTTTTTTTAAGCTTTCTATAGTTCTTACTATGGCTTTTTCGCTTTCATTATCAAGTGCTGAAGTTGCTTCATCAAAAATTAAAATTTGAGGATTTTTATATAAAGCCCTTGCTATGGCAATGCGTTGTTTTTGTCCGCCGGAGAGATTTTTTCCATGTTCTTTTAATTCAGTATGTATACCACCAAGCTCTTGAACAAAATCATAAGCATTAGCTTGTTTTAAAACCTCTATCACGCGTGTTTCGTTATATTCTTTAGCATAAGCAATATTTTGAGCTATAGTGTCATTAAATATATAAATATTTTGAGTTACTAAAGAAATATTTTCTCTTAAACTAACAATATTAAAAGAACTAATATCTTTTTGATTGATTAAAATCTTACCACTATCTTTTTCAAAAAAATACATCAAAAGATTGATAATAGAAGATTTTCCTCCACCACTTGATCCAACTAAGGCTAGAATTTCTCCTTTATCAAAAGAAAAATTTACATCTTTTAATACCATTTTATCTTTTTGATAGCTTAAAGAGACATTTTTAAAATGAATATTTTGGATGTTTTCTGCAAGTTTTTCATTACCACCTTTAATTTGTGGTTCTAAATCAGTTAGATAAAAAGTTCTCTCACTAGCTGCTACTGCATTTTGCAATCTTGTATAAAGTGAAGAAAGTCTTTTAATAGGAGTATAAGCCATAAATAAAGCTGTAGTAAAGCTAAAAAAAGAACCTATAGTTAAACTTCCATCAATTACTTCTTTACCACCTATTATAATTACTATTGCAAAGCCAATTGAACCCATAGATTCCATTAAAGGGCTACTTAAAGCTTCAATTCTAATGCCTTTTAAGGAAAGTTTGCAAACTTCGCTATTAGTTTGGCTGAATTTTTGCATTTCATTTTTACCTGCATTAGAAGCTTTAATAAGTTCTATATTAGAAAAGATTTCACTTAATCTTGAAGTAAGATCAGAATTTTTTTCTTGAGTATTGCGTCCTATTTTTTTGATTTTTTTAGCAAAAATAGCAAGAGGGTAAATTGCTAAAGGTAAAATAACTAAAGCAAAAAAAGCAAGTTTTGGACTTTGATAAATTACCACACTTAAAAGTCCAATCGCGGTTAAACTTTCTCTTAAAATTTCAGGTATTATAGTAGAAACTATATTTTGTAAAGCTCCAATATCAGAAGTACATCTGCTGATTAATTCTCCACTTCTGTATTTATGAAAAAAGCTCATATCTAAGCGCAAAAGATTGCCAAGAACTAATTCTCTTAATCTTCTTAAAATATCTGTCCCAACATAAGATATATAATAAACTTGCATATAAGCACCAAGATTTTTTAAAGCATAAATTAAAACAACAAGCAAAGGCATATAATAAAGCAAATCAACATTTTTTTCTATAAAAATTTTATTTAAAATAGGCTCTATGATATATGCACTAGCTGCCGTTCCACCACTAGTTAAAAGCATACCAATAATAGCTAAAACAAAATAAAACCAATAATCTTTATAATAAGGCTTAAAGCGAGTAAAAACCTCTTTAAGCTTCATTTCTTTGTAATTTTTATCCATTTTTCTCCCATACCACACCATTTGGTGTATCCATTAAAAGAATATTCTCTTTAGCTAAATCATCACGAATTTGATCTGCTAAGGCATAGTTTTTTTCTTGCTTTGCCTTGTTGCGTAGAGCGATTTTTTCTTCTATTTCCTGGCATTTTTCTTCACTAATGCCAAATTGAAAATATTTTATAGTATCTATAAAACCTATACCAAAAATAAAAGCGAGTTCTTTTAAGGTTTTTTCTAATTGTATTTTATAAGCTTTGTCTTTTAGGTTTTGATCTAAGTAAATATTACTTTCATTGATAAACTCATCAAGTAAAGCCAAGGCTTTAGAGGCATTTAAATCATCATTTAAAACTTCTAAGATATTTTTAGCTACTTCGCTTTCTATGGTAGTTTTTTCATCTATAAAAGCATTTAAATTTAAGCGTTTTTTTAAACGATAAAATTTATCAAGTCTTTTTTTAGCAGCTTGTAAGTCTTCTAAAGCGTAGTTAAAATGCGCTCTATAATGCACACTTAAAAGATAAAATCTCAAAACCTCTCCGCTAAAAAGTTTTAAAGAATCTTTTAGAAAAAAGCTGTTTCCTAAGCTTTTGCTCATTTTTTCACCATTAATTTGCACAAAGCCATTATGCAGCCAAAAATTAGCCAGCTCATGATTGTTTTTACAACGACACTGACAAGCTTCATTTTCATGATGAGGAAAAAGTAAATCTATGCCTCCTGCATGAATATCAAGTTTATCTTTAAAAATACTTTCTATCATCACAACGCATTCTGTGTGCCAGCCTGGTCTTCCTTTGCCAAAACTTGCAGGATAAAATTTTTCATCAAATTTCCATAAAACAAAATCGCTATCATTTTTTTTAGCCACGCTTTCTTCTAGGCGTGATTGATTATCTTCTAAATTTCTTTTAGAGATATAAAAATATTTATCATCTTTGCTGGTATCAAAATAAATTCCATCTTCAAGTTTATAAGCTAGGTTTAATTCCGAAAGTTTTTCTATATATATAATCATTTGCTCAATATAAGCTGTAGCCTTTGGTTTAAAATCAGGTTCTAAGATATTAAGCGCTTGCATATCCTCATCATATCTTTTAATATAAAAATTTGTAATTTCTTCTAAGCTTTTACCACTTTCTTGCATTTTTTTTAAAATTTTATCATCAATATCAGTGTAATTTCTAGCAAAAATCACTTCATAATCACTTGCTAGTAAAACTCTTCTTAAAAAATCAAAACAAACACTACTTCTTGCATGTCCTAAATGTGCATCATCATATACAGTAGGTCCGCATAGATAAATGTTTGCTTTTTTTGCCTCATTTGGGATAAATTCGCATTTTTTCTTTAAAACACTATCAAAAAAAACCATTAAAATAAACCTTTAAAAAAATGATAAATTCCAATTAAAAATTGTATTAAAATATCTTTAATTTCAAATAAGCCTAGAGCAAATAAACTTAAAAATACTATACTAATAAGCCAAAATTTAACCCTAAAAATACCCCAAAGATTTTTAAAGCCAAATTCTTTAATATTAGCATATAATAAATAAAAAGCACTAATAGATGAAGCTAATGCAATGCCTAAACTCTTATAAGCTTCTTCTTTGATAAGTAAAATAATCACTATGCTAAAAAATGCTGATATAAAAAGTGTTTTAAAGGCGATTATAGCGGCTATTTTTTGTTTAAATTTAGCATAAAGCCATAAAGAAAAAAGTTTTTGCAAACCAAAAGGTAAAAGTCCTAAAAGATAAGCTTGTAATAAAAATGCAGTGATTTTTGTATCTTCTTGATTAAAATTTCCTCTTTGAAATAAAAACTCTACAATTTCTTTAGCTAAAATAATCCCTACTATACTAGCTAAAATCAAAAGCACGCTTAAATACTCAAAAGCTTTTTGCATAAAAGCTAAGGCTTTTTGTTCTTCATTTGCTTTTAAATGTCTTAGTATTTTTGGGAAGCTTACTTGACTTAGAGCGATTGCAAAAAGAGCTAAAGGAAGCTGAAAAACTCTGTTAGAATAATACAAATACGAAATACTTCCAGACATTAAAAAACTAGCTATAGTAGTATCTAATAATGAACTAATTTGATTTGCCGAAGAGCCTAAAAGTCCATGGGTAAAAGTAGAATGAAATTTATCTAAACTAGTCTTTGTTTTTTTAAGTTTTATGCTTAAATACATACTTTTTAAAATTCTAGTGTTTTTTAAAGCAAAAATATGCCATATAAGTTGAGCTAAACCACTTAAGACAGTCGCATATGAAAAATAATACAAGGCCTCTAAAGGCTCATCTTGATTGACAAAAAAACCTGCAATCACAACAAAAAGATTAAAAAATGAAGCAGAAAAAGAAGTGATGAAAAAATTTTGCTTATAATTTAATAAAGAGCCTAAAAAAGTTACTAAAAAAATAAAAAACAAATACCAAAAATTAATAGAAACTAAAGGCGCAGCTAGGATAATTGTTTCTTTACTAAAGCCAAAAGCAAAAATCTTTGTAAAAAATTCAGCAAAAAAACTCACTAAAATACAGGTTAAAAACACTATAATACTAAATTGCAATAAAACATTTATACAAAAAGCACCTTTTTTACTTGCTTTTAAAAAACTTGGTAAAAAAGCTTGTCCAAAGGCCCCTTCTGCAAAAATTCTTCTAAAAAAAGCAGGCATTTTTAAAGCCACAAAGAAAATATCGCTATAAATTCCAGCTCCTAAGTACAAAGCTAAAACAATATCTCTTAAAACGCCCATAATCCTAGAAAATAAAATTCCTAAGGCATTGATGATGAAATTTTTAAAAACAATATTTTTTCTCATTAGTTTTCATTCTTTAAACATTAGTTTGAGTATTATAAAATTTTTAATAGAGCTAATTTTAACTAAATTTTGATTTTATTTTTGCTAAAATCAAAATTTTATATATAATAAGGAAGCTTAAGCTATGGAAGAAAAGAAAATTTTATACACTAAAGACCCTTGTAGAGAGCTTTTAATATTTGCTTCTGAAAATAAATGTGAAGTTGATGAACTTGATTTTAGGTTGTTAAGTTTTAGTACTTCTTATACTTATGATAATCAAGAATGGATAAAAGTTAATGAAAAAGAGTTGAAAATTTTTGAAGAAGATGAGAAATTTTTAAATCATGAATTAAATATAGAACAAGAATATAAAATAGAAATTTATTTTAAAAAATTTGCACGCATTTCAACTTTTGAAGTTAGTTTATATACTAATGAGCTTTGTACTTTATTAAAAGCTAGCGTTAAAGCTAGTGAAACTATTGCTTTTCATGACAAATTAGCTCTAGAGCTTTTAGAAGCTATTTATAAAGCGATGATAAAAGAAAAATATTTGCTTGGGTTTAGAATTTTTGATTTTAAAAAGCAAATTATTGATTTTAATGCTAAGGTTAAAGAGAAGCAAAAATTTGATTTTGAAGTTGAATTTGAAGTATGTAAAGGAATTAATCCGCAAGAGCCTACAAATGAAGAAATAAAATATCATTATTTAGAAAATCTAAAAAAGTATAATGATGTGATGAATAGAAACTATGTAGCGCCTATAGGAAAAGATGAGGTGGCTATTGAGAGAATTAAGCCAAAAGAGGGTAGTGATGGCAAGGATTTAAGATTTAAAATTTTAAAAGCACTTCCACCAAAAATAAATAAAGAAAAAGTTATTTGTTCTGATAAATTTGAAGTTAAAGAAGATGATGAGAGTATAAAATATATTGCTAAAAAAGATGGTTTTATTATACAAAGAAAATCCATTTATGAGATAGAAAATTATTTAGAATTTAGTAAGGTTGATTTTAAAAGTACAGGTTCTATTTGGGCGGGTTTTGATAAGCAAGTTATTATTGTGATTAAAAATACAAACACTCTAGAAGATGCAATAGGTCCTAGAATTACTGTTGAGGCTCAGGAATTAGAAGTTACTGGTAATATGGCTCAAGATTCTGTTTTAAGAGGTAAAAAGATAATTCTTAAAGGCAATATGCATCATAAAAGCACTATTATAGGACAAAAGGTTGAGGTTAATATCTTAAGAGGATATTGTGAGGCTGAGGAGGTTTTTGCTGAAACTTTGGAAAATGGCTCTATCAAGGCTAAAAAAGTAAATATTAAAAAGGCTATGAGTGGAGAGATTATTGCTGATGAAATTTACATACAAGAACTCGGCGGAAATTGTTTATGTAGTGCTAAAAGTTTAATCCATGTTGAAAAAATTCAAGGCAGTGGAAATAAATTTATAATTCAAGATCTTAAAGCTTTTGGAGAAGAAAAAAGCGGAGAAGAGATACTAATACATGTTGATGGATTGAAAAAAGAACAAGAAAATTTAGTTAAAGAAATAGAAGAGACTAAACACACAATCAATATAAGTAAAGACTCCATACGAATTTTACAGCAAAAAGTAAAAGAATTAATGAGTGTAAAAAGAGCTATACCGCAAGCTTATAAAGCTACTATTAAAGATTTTAATCAAAAGATTGAAAATCTAAGTATTTTTGCCAATAAAATAGAATCTTTAAAAGAAGAAGAAAAAGCAAATATGGAAAAGCTTAAGAAAATTCAAGAAAAACTTTTAAAATCTAAGATTATTAATAAAAGTGGAAAATGGATGGATTTAAATGAAATTAAATTCATTTTGTTAAATCCTAGAAAAGAATTAAGCTATTATCCTCATGATGAAGAAAAAATTCAATGTTTTGAGCTTCAAAAAATTAATACAGAAAATGAGATGGAACTTTTTGAAATTCGTGCTATTAGTAATTACAAGGAAGAAACTAAATGATAGTGGCAATTGAAGGAATAGTGAGTAAAAAAGAACCTACTTTTGTAGTTTTGAAAACTTCAAGTGGGGTAAGTTATGGTGTTTTTGTTTCGCTTTTTTGCTCAAGTAATTTTGAAAAAGATCAAAAGGTTGAGTTTTTAATCACTCAAATTATCAAAGAAGACTCTCATAAATTATATGGATTTTTAGATATAAATGAGCAAAAAATGTTTGAGTTGTTGATTAAAATTAGTGGTATAGGAGCAACTACTGCTATGGCACTTTGCTCAAGCTTAGATACTAATACTTTTTATGCGGCTTTGCAAAGTGGCGATGAGAGTGTATTTAAAAAGGTTCCTGGTATTGGTCCAAAGAGTGCAAAAAGAATTATAGCTGAGTTAAGTGATGCAAAAATCAATATAGAAAATTCCAATCAAGACCAAGCACAAGCTTTGGCAGCTTTACTTTCACTTGGTTTTAAACAAGAAAATATTTTAAAGGTTTTAAGAACTTGTGAGAGTAAAAATACTAGTGAGCTTATTAAAGAGGCTTTGAAAAAATTAGCATAATAAAAGGAAAAATATAATGATATATGGTGTAATTTTTGGCGCAAATTCTTATGAGCATGAAATTAGCATTGTAAGTGCTGTGGTATTAAAAAAAGTACTCAAAGCACAAAAAAAATTTATATTTTGTGATAAAAATAAGGAATTTTTTCTTATAGATGAAGAAAAAATGAATGCAAAAACTTTTAGCAGCGGTGCTTATAAAAAAGAAAAAGCCTTGGTGTTAAAGCAGGGTGGGTTTTTTATAAAAACTATGTTAGGTGAGAAAAAACTTGACATTGATATAGCGATAAATATCATACATGGAAAAGATGGTGAAGATGGCAAAATAGCTGCTTTGCTTGATTTTTATGGTATAAAATACATAGGCCCACGCATAGAAGCTAGTGTTTTATCTTTTAATAAGGTTTTAACTAAACTTTATGCACAAAGCGTAGGGGTAAAAACACTTGATTATAAGGTTTTAAATTTGCATAAAGAGCAAAATGTATCTTTGGATTTTCCTTGTATTTTAAAGCCTGCAAGATTAGGTAGTAGTATAGGTATAAGCATAGTTAAAGATGAAAGCGAGCTTAAGTATGCCAAAGATGTTGCTTTTGAATTTGATGAGGATGTTGTGATAGAACAATTTGTAAGTAATATTAAAGAATATAACTTAGCAGGTTGTATAATAGATGAAAAAATGGAATTTTCTATTATTGAAGAGCCTAGAAAAAATGAAATTTTAGATTTTGAACAAAAATATTTAGGTTTTTCAGAAAGTTCTAAAGTAAGTGAAGCAAATATTAGTGAAGAATTAAAACAAAAATTAAGGGATAATTTTACTAGAATTTATAATCCTTTATTTAAAGGAGCTTTGATTCGCTGTGATTTTTTTGTGATAGATGATGAGGTTTATTTAAATGAGATCAATCCAAATCCAGGATCTTTAGCAAATTATTTATTTGAAGATTTTACTAATGTAATTAATAGTTTAGCTAAAAATATAGAATTTGAAAAGCAAATTAAGATTGATTATGCTTTTATTCATAGTATTAATGGACAAAAAGGTAAGCTATAATCATGGCTACTTTTAGCAAAGATGAAATTTATACTGCAACTGAAGTGGTAAGAAATTTCAGCACTATGCTTGAAAAAACAAAAAAAAGTGAAAATGGTAGAGTGGTGATTGTGAAAAACAATAAATTTGAAGCTGTACTTTTGAACTTTGAAGAATATGAGCGTTTAAATGAAGCTGTGATGCTTTTAGAAAAGATTTACAAAGATAAAAAAGGCTAGAAATGGCAAAAACTAGAGTATATTCTAATGGGTATTTTTATAATTTAAGTTATGAAATCATCAATCCAAAATGCGAAAAAACAATTCTTGTTTTGCATGGTTGGGGTGCTAATAAAGAGCTTATGAAACAAGCTTTTGAAAAGCCTTTGAGCGATTTTAAGCAAATTTATTTAGATTTACCTGGTTTTGGAAATTCAAGTATAGATGCACCTATGGATTCTTATGCTTATGCAAAGGTTGTAGAAGACTTTTTAACTACAATTGAGCAAAAAGCAGATTATTTAATGGGGCATTCTTTTGGCGGAAAAGTTGCGACTATTATGTGCCAAAATGCTAATTTTCAAGGTTTGATTTTGCTTTCTAGTGCAGGCGTGGTTTTACCAAAAAGTTTTAAAGTGAAGTTTAAAATAGCCTTGTTTAAAATTTTGAAAAATCTCCCTTATGGGGATTTTTGGAGGAAATTTTTTATTAGTAAAGACGCTCAAGGCATGAATGAAGTGATGTATGAAACCTTTAAAAAGGTTGTTAATGAAAATTTAGAAAATGAATTTCAAAAGCTTAAAAATCCTATTTTGATTTTTTGGGGTAATGAAGATAAGGCTACACCTTTAAAAAGCGGAGCAATTATCCATTCTTTAGCACAAAAAGGGAAATTTTTTGCATTAGATGGGGATCATTTTTTCTTTTTAAAACATGCTGATTTTATAAATGAAAAAATACATGAGGAATTTTTAAAAAATGATTAGTATGATAGCTTTTTTAAGTTTGAATTTTTTACTTGGATTTTATCTGATTTTAGCCTTACAATGGTACTCTTATAAATTTTCACGCATAATTTTACACTTTTCCAAACCCTTATGGCATTTGTATTTTTTAATAATTCCTTATTTTGCTTTTGTGTTTTCTTTGTATAGTGGAAATTTTTATTTATATTTTATAGTTTTTGCTCTATCTTTACTATATGGTGGATATTTATATAAAAATTTAGATAAAAAGCTAGTTTTTACTGCTAGGATTAAGCGTTATTTTTTATTTTTGTCACTTTTTAGCTTGATTTTTATACCATTTTTTTGGATAGGTTTAGAAGCTTTAGTAGTTACATTTTTATTAAGCTTTTTTGTGGAAAAAATTAATCAGAAAAGTTTTATAAAAAAAGCAAGTAAAAAGATTTGTGATAATCCAAATTTAAAAATCATTCTAATAACTGCAAGTTTTGGAAAAACAAGTATAAAAAATTTTTTATACGAACTTTTAAAAGATGAGTTTAAGTGCTATAAGACTCCAAGAAGTGTTAATACTTTTATGGGTATAGTAAAAGATATCAATGAAAATTTGGAAAATAATACTGAAATTTATATCGTAGAAGCTGGTGCAAGAGAGCAAAATGATATTTTAGAAATTACAGAGTTTTTAAATCCTCAAATTTGCATAGTAGGTGAGATTGGTTTGGCGCATTTGGAATATTTTAAAACTCAAGATAATATCCGCAAAGCTAAGTTGCAAGCTTTAAAATCCAAGCGTTTAGAAAAATACTTTTTACACTCAAGCACCTTATATGAAAATGAATTTTATGATGAGTATTTAAGTGATGTTAGGGCAAGTTTGGAAGGATTGGATTTTAAAATAAGATTAGATGATAGTATTTATGACTTTCATGCAAATTTACTAGGTGCTTTTAATGCTTATAATATTAGCGTGTGTATTTTGCTTGCACATTATTTAGGAATTAAAATAGAAAATATTACAAAAAGCGTATCGAATTTAAAGGCAGTAGAACATCGCTTGCAAGTGATTTCTAAAGAGCCTAAATTTATCATAGATGATGGCTTTAATGGAAATTTTAAGGGTATGAGTCAAAGCTATGAGCTTTGTAAAAGCTATCAAGGAAGAAGAGTTTTAGTAACTCCTGGTATAGTTGAAGTTAATGAAGAAGAAAATATAAAATTATGTAAAATTATTAATGAATGTTTTGATTTTGTGATTATTACTTCAGAGGCTAATAGCGCGATTTTACAAAAACATATCACATTAGATTTTTATGTATTAAAAGAAAAATCTCAACTTGTGCAAACTTTATCAAGATTAACTCAAAATGGGGATTTGATTTTATTTTCCAATGATGCGCCAAGTTTTATGTAAAACCATTTAGCTCAAAAAGGCCAAATGGTCTCCATAAATTTTGTCCCCCAAGGCTTGCGTGTAGATTTGTCTATATCGCCTTCGGTTTTATAAAGAATCTTTGCATCAGCTATATATTTACTATCTATCATATTATCTTGAGAAATATCATAAGGTCTTATAACCCCACTTAGTTGAATGATTTGTTTTTCTCCGTTGATTAAAAGCTCACGACTTCCTTCTATAAAATAATTTCCATTAGATAAAACCTTAATTACTCTAGCAGAAATTGTAGTTTGGAAATTTTCACTTCTAGTTTGGCTTCCTGTGCCTTGATATTGTGAAGTACTTGCTGTGGTATAGCCTATATTTGTATAGTCATTAACAAAATCTCTAACTTTGCTAAGTCCAGCACCTGTAGTTATTTGTCCACCGCCTAAATTTACATTGTTGTTTTTGCTTGTAGATTTAGAGCCTTGTGAATTTTGTGTAGCATTTTCTCTAATGACTACGGTTACCAAGTCATTTACATTCATTGCTTTTTTATCAGAAAATAAAGGGTTATCTCCTTTACCAAACAGCGATCCAGGATTGCTTTGAGTATTATGATTTTGCTTAGGAGCTAGTTCTTCTACATAAGTAGGTGGTTTCATATTAATATGTGGATCAACTGTGGCACTACAGCCAAACATTACAAAAGGTAACAAGTAAAAATTAACATTTTTAAATTTCATAGCTTTATAACCTTATATTATTATGATGAATTTTAAAATAATTATATTATAAAAAACAATTATTTTGTTAAATAAAGAGGAAAAAATGAAATCTATGTTTTTATTAAACTGCATTGATGAAAAATTTTTGCAGCAGTGTTTAGAAAAGGTACGAGGTAAAATAGCTTTTTACTTTCCTGTTTTTTGTGAAAAAAATAAAGAAAAAATTACTTCATTTTGCACAAAAAGAAATCTTAAAATAGATTTTTTTAGTAGTTTTGAAAAAAATGAGTATCAAGGTAAATTCACTCAAAATTTAAATGATTTTTTTAAAAAGATTATTGAAGATTTTGAGAAAACAAAAAAAGAAAATGATTTTACTATAGTAGTTGGAGTAGATGATTTTGGCTTGATGGGGGATTTAAGTTTAAATATAGCCTTAGCTAAAGAGCTAAACGCTCCATTGTATGCAAAAAGTCAAGATGAAAATCATACTATGTTAAATTTTTTACTAAGCCAAAAGCTTAGTGACTTTGTTTTGTTAAAAGAAAATGAAGATTTTATTCAAGATTTATTACAAGAATATACTTATAAAACTCAGGCAAGATTTTCTTATGAGCTTTTTGAAAAAGCAAAAGCAGATAAAAAAATAGTAGTTTTACCTGAAAGTTTTGATGAAAGAGTATTAAAAGCTAGTGAATTTTTAATACAAAATGAAATTGTTGATTTGATTTTGCTAGGTGATAGCAATGAAATTTGTGCGAAAGCCAATAGTTTAAATATCAATATCGATGGTGTGCGTATTATAAATCCTAAAAATTCTCAATATAATGAAGAATTTGAAGAGCTTTTATATGAAGCTAGAAAAAGCAAAGGTATGAGTAAAGAAGAAGCTAAAAAACTCGTGCAAGATAAAACTTATTTTGCGACTTTACTTGTACATACTCAAAAAGCCCATGCTATGGTAAGTGGTGCAAGTACAACTACTGCTGAAACTATTCGTCCTGCTTTGCAAATTATCAAAACAAAACCTGATGTGAGTTTGGTTTCTGGTATGTTTTTTATGTCTTTAGAAGATAAGGTTTTGGTTTTTGCTGATTGTGCTGTTATGCCAAATCCAACCCCTGAACAACTTGCTGAAATTGCTTATGTGAGTGCAAATAGTGCTAAAGCTTTTGGACTTGAACCTAAAGTGGCTTTACTTTCATATTCTAGTGGAGATAGTGGGAGTGGAGCTAGCGTGGATGCAATTAAAGAAGCTACTAAAATAGCTAAAGAAAAATATCCTCAACTTGAGCTAGAAGGTCCTATACAATTTGATGCAGCATATGATATGCTAACAGCAAAAAGTAAAATGCCAAATTCTAAAGTAGCAGGAAAGGCAAATGTATATGTGTTTCCTGATTTAAATGCGGCAAATATTTGCTATAAAGCAGTACAAAGAACAGCAAATTCTTTAGCTATTGGCCCGATTTTACAAGGTCTTAAAAAGCCAATTAATGATTTAAGTAGAGGTTGCTTGGTGGAAGATATTGTTAATACTGTGATTTTAAGTGCTATTCAAGCACAAGAATAAGGAGAAAAATGAAAATATTAGTTTTAAATTCAGGTTCATCTTCAATTAAATTTAAGCTTTTTGAAAAAGATGAAGCCCTAGCATCTGGTTTAGTGGAAAAAATAGGCGAGCAAAGCTCTAAAATAGAACTAAAAGATCTAAAAAGTGGTCAAAAATACCAAAAAGAATTAGCAATTAAAGATCATGAGCAAGGTATTGAATTAGTAAATGAATTATTTTCTCAAAGTGGAATTTTACATGATTTAAATGAGCTTGATGGGTGTGGACATAGGATAGTTCATGGAGGTCCAAATTTAACTAAACATTGTTTAGTAGATGATGAAATTTTAAAAGAAATTGATAGGGTTTCTCATATAGCACCTTTACATAATCCTGCACATTTAATAGGTATTAAAACTATGATAAAAGCAGCTCCAAAAGTTCCCAATGTGACAGTTTTTGACACAGCTTTTCATCAAAGCATGCCTGATTATGCTTATATGTATGCTTTGCCTTATGAGTTTTATGAAAAACACCAAGTTAGAAAATACGGCTTTCACGGTACTTCACATTCTTATGTAAGTAAACAAGCTGCACATATACTTGGTAAAAATATTAATGAATTTAATGCAATTAGCGCTCACCTTGGAAATGGTGCGAGTGTTTGTGCTATAGAAAATGGAAAATGCGTAGATACTTCTATGGGTTTTACTCCACTAGAAGGTTTGATTATGGGAACTAGATGTGGTGATATTGATCCTGCTGTATTGCCATTTTTAGCAAAAGAATTAAATTTAAATCCATCTGATTTAGATACTATAATGAATAAAAAAAGTGGTGTTTATGGAATTTGTGGGTTTAATGATTTTAGAGATATTGAAGCACAAATTGAAGAAAATAACGAAAAAGCAAGACTTGCTCTTGATATGTTTTGTTATCGTTTGAGTAAATATATTGGCTCATATTTTGCGATTTTACCTAGAGTCGATGCGTTGATTTTTACAGCTGGTATTGGAGAAAATGATAATATTGTTAGAGCAAAAGTTTGTCAAAGACTAGCGCATTTGGGATTTGATATAGATTTAGATAAAAATACACAACTTAGAAATGGTGAGATTAGTAAAAAAGACTCTAAAATTAAAATTTTAATTATTCCAACAGAAGAAGAATTAGAAATAGCTAAAATTACCACAGAACTTATTAAAAAATAAATAACCTTGAGTTTTAAACTCAAGGTTTGTTTTAAAATGCAGGAACTACAGCACCTTGGTATTTTTCATTGATAAAATCTTTTACTTTTTGACTTTGCAAAGCCTTTACTAAAGCTTTGATTTTAGGGTTGTCTTTATTATCTTGAGTGGTTACTAAGATATTTGCGTAAGGACTTTCTTTGCTTTCTATTAAAATAGAATCTTTTACAGGATTTAAATTTGCTGATAAAGCATAGTTTGAATTAATCACTGCAAAATCAACATCATCTAAAGCTCTTGGAAGTTGTGCTGCTTTTAACTCTTTAAATTTGATATTTTTTGGATTATCTTTAATATCAAGTGGAGTTTTTAATGCGATATTTTTAAAACTAACTAGTTTAGTACTAGCGATAATATCTAAAGCTCTGCTTTCATTTGTCGGATCATTTGGTACAGCTATAGTAGCATTTTGTGGAAGATCTTGGATATTTTTATATTTTTTAGAATAAACAGCCATTGGTTCGATGTGAACTTTTGCAACGCTAATTAATTTTGTGCCTTTATTGGCATTAAACTCATCCAAATAAGGTTGGTGTTGGAAGAAATTCGCATCAAGTTCTTTACTATCTGTACTAAGATTTGGTAAAACATAGTCATTAAATTCTTTAATTTCTAATGTGTAACCTTCTTTTTTTAATAAATCTTTAGTTTGTTCTAAAATTTCAGCGTGAGGAACAGGTGTTGCACCTACAGTGATAACTTCATTAGCAAATAAACTTGCACCTAAAATTGTGCTTGCAGTGAGCAGTTTTAACAATTTCATATTAACTCCTTTTTTATAGTTTTTTAAAATGTTTGATTATATTGTAAAAATATTAATAAGATGAGAAAAGTTTTATTTTTGTTTGTTTTTATATTCTTTAGAAAAGCATTTAAGTTCTTTTATAAATTTTATATAACCACCTTTATACCAACTTTTTTGAGCATTAATAAGGGCTTTTCCAATTTTATAAGAATAAGTATTTTGATTTTTAATACCTTCGCTTTTGTAATCATCATAGCTTGATAAAGGTGGAAGTTTAAGGTAAGGTTTTGTTTTTAAATCTTTTTGGTATTGTTTAGCTAGTTTTGTGTGTTTGTAATAAATCTTTAGTAGAGTAAAAGGTAAAAAAGGAATTTTTTTCTTATTCTTAGCACACTCTATAAAGGCATAACCTAGTTTGTATGATAAATGATATCTTGTGCGTTGGATGGATTGCTTGTTGTCTTTGTGAAAAGAGCCTATATATTTACTTCCTCCAAGTTTTAACCATTTTTCATAATATTCTTGCCATTTAGGCCATGTTTGATTGCAAAATTTACTATTCCAAAAACGACTGTTGGTGCCACAAGCATGAACTATAGAAGCATTTTGTGTAAGATTTGTAAGATAATGAGTACTTCCCGTGTATTTGTCTTTTAAATCTTTGACTTTAAAGTGATTTTCATAAACCATTAAGGAAAAAATTCCTTGATCTTGCCAATTTTTAGTATTTTGTGAAAGATAATTATAAATGAATTGATAACACTGTAAAGGATTTGGTATAAGATCGTTAAAGACTAAAATTCCTGTTTGATATACACGCTTATTGAAATATTTTTTTTCTAAAGGCAGTGCTGTGTGAATTAATGTTTTACCTAATCTTGCACCAAAATGATATTTTCTAGCTCTTAATTTACTAAGTTCATCTATACTTTTTAAAAGTAAAACATCAAAATCAAGATAGATAATACTTTCGCATTCATCTAAAAACTTAAAAGCTTCAAATCTTGCAAAAGCCATATGTGTCCATCTTTTTAAGAAAAATAAATTATTAATATCGTTTTGATTTTTATCAAGGGTGGTTAAAAAATCTTCTTGAGTAAAAGGAATAAATTTAATTATTTTATTTTTAACAATTTTTTGCATGATATTTTGATCATTCAAGCTAAAACCATCATGTAAAATGTAAAACACATCTACCTTTTCACCCATAACATCCATGATATTAATGAGCAAGGTTCCTATGGTAAAGCTTGAATTTTTAGTCGCAGCTAGTAAAATACCAAGTTTATGCTTCATTGTTTATCTTTTGGTGATTTTATAAAGAATATTTCCTATAAATTGTATGATTTGCACTAGTATAATTAAAATCACAACAGTTTGAATCATAATATCAGTTCTAAAGCGCTCATAACCATAGCGAATAGCCACATCACCCAAACCACCACCACCAACAGTTCCTGCCATAGCAGAAAAACCAATAACAATAATCAAAATTAAAGTAATACCATTAATAATACTTGGTAAAGCCTCGCTAAACATAACTTTAAAGATAATTTGTGCTTTACTAGCTCCATAAGATCTTGCTGCTTCAATGATAGCAGGATCAATTTCTTTAAAAGCACTTTCAATCATTTTGGCCAAATAAGGCGCAATTCCTATGGTAAGTGGTACTATGGTAGCAGTTGTTCCTATGCTAATACCAATGAGATATTTTGTAAAAGGACTTAAAACTATAATAAGTACTAAAAATGGAAAAGATCTTAAAATATTGATAATAAAATCAAGCACGCTATAAATGCTTTTATTTTCACATAAGCCACCTTTATCAGTAATAGTAAGCACAATTGCAGGGATAAGCGCGATTAAAAAGGCTAAAAAAGTGGCTGTAAAACTCATATAAAGAGTTTCTAGTAATGCTGGATAAAGTATATTTTCAAAATTTCTTAAAATTGTTTCTAAGTTCATTACACAAGCTCCCAAATAACGCCATTTTCTTGTAAATAATTTAAAACTCTTTCTTGATCTTTGGCTTCTATATTGATCACCAAATTTCCTAAAGCATTGTTGTTTAGTTTTTCTATCTTACCCCAAACTATATTAAAATCAATATTTAAACTTCTAGCCATATGAGTGATAATGCTTTGGTTTGCTTTTTCTTTGCAAAAGTATAAGCGCACATTAACTCCATTTAATGGTAAAAAATCACTTTCCCCTAGAAATTCACGCATTTTTTCACTTGGCTTTAAGAATAAATCCTCGATTTTCCCTTGACCTATGATTTGTCCATGCTCTAATAATACAGCCTTTTGTGCTATTTGTTTTACTGCTTCCATTTCATGGGTTACTAATACTACGCTGATGTTAAATTCTTGATTGATTTTAGCAATAAGTTCTAAAATATTATTTGTAGTATTTGGATCAAGTGCAGAAGTAGCTTCATCGCTTAGTAAAATTTTAGGATTTAAAGCAAGGGCTCTAGCTATGGCTACCCTTTGTTTTTGCCCACCACTTAGTTCATTTGGATAAGCCTTGCTTTTGGCTAAAAGCCCCACAAGATCTAAAAGCTCATTAACTCTTTTTTGAATTGTGCTTTTGTCAAAATTATGAATTTCTAAAGGCATAGCTACATTTTCAAATACATTTTTTCTACTCATAAGTGCAAAATGCTGAAAAATCATTCCTATATCTTTTCTAAATATTCTTAACTCTTTTTCTTTTAAGGTAGCTATTTCTTTACCAAAAACTTCTACACTACCACTTTGATAATTTTCCAAACCATTAATACATCTTAGCAAAGTTGATTTTCCTGCCCCACTGTGTCCAACAAGAGCATAAATTTCTCCTTCTTTAACTTCTAAAGAAACATCATTTATAACTAATTCTTTACCATAATATTTTTTAAGATTTTGTATTTTTATCACTTATTAGCCTTCTAAATTAGAAATTTCATCATTGATTTTTTCAAGTTGAGTTTTAATGCTTTCAAGTTGAGTTTTATTTTGCTCAACAACCGCAGCTGGTGCGTTAGAGATAAATTTTTCATTTTTCATCATAACATCTAGCTTGTTAAATTCTTTTTCAAGTTTTGTTTTTTGACTATTAAGTCTATTTAAAACACCGCTTAAATCAAGATCTTGAGTTGGTATAAATACTTCTAAATTCTCGCTTACATCTCTAATGGATTTTTCTAAATTTGTATTGACAAACTCGATGTTTTCACATTTTGCAAGTGTTGAGATGAAATTGGTGTAATTTTTTAACTCAGCCATTAAACTCTCATCGTTTAATTTTATACAAGCTTTTTGAATTTTTACATTTGCAAGCTCTACTAAGGTTTTTGCACGGCGTAAACTCACTATACTTTCTATAATGATATTGAATAATTTTTCTATTTTTTCATTTCTAGAATTAAATTTAGGATATTTTGAAATCATTATAGAATCATGAGTTTGGATAGAAGTTTTACTTAACTCATGGTATAAATACTCACTAATAAATGGCATAAAAGGATTTAAAAGTTTTAATGCTTCTTTAAAAATACTTCCAAGTTCTTTTATACTTGATTTTTCAGCCTTGCTAAGCTCAATCCCCCAATCACAAAATTCATCCCAGAAAAATCTATACAAAGTATTTGCCGCATCATTAAAACGGTAGTTGTCTAAATTTTCTCTTGTTTCTTTTACGCATACTTCAAAACGAGATAGCATGTATTTTGCCAAGTTAGTTTGAATTTTGCTTTTATCTAAATCTTCAAATTTTTCTTCATTTAAGAGTAAAAATTTACTTGCATTATAAAGCTTGTTGGTAAAATTTCTAACTTGTATGAGTTTGTCATTGCTTAACTTTATATCTCTACCTTGGATAGCTAAAAGAGCAAGAGTAAAACGCAAGATATCAGCACTATATTCATCCACGCTTTGCACAGGATCAATGACATTACCTAAAGACTTACTCATTTTTCTACCTTGCTCATCTTTAACCAAAGCATGCAAATATATATCTTTAAAAGGAAGTTCGCCTAAGGCATTAGTGCTTTGAAACATCATTCTAGCAACCCAGAAAAACAAAATATCAAAACCAGTGATTAATAAAGAATTTGGATAAAAATCTTTTAAATCATCTTCATGCCAAAGTGTATTTTTACCCCAGTCTTTATTACCCCAACCTAAAGTACTCATAGCCCAAAGACCTGAAGAAAACCAAGTATCTAAAACATCAGGATCTTGTTTGAAATTAGTGCTTTGGCATTTTGGGCATTGGCTTGGAGTTTCTTCGCTTGCCCATTCATGAGAGCATTCACAGTAATACACAGGAATTTGATGACCCCACCAAAGTTGTCTTGAAATACACCAATCTTTTAAATCCCTCATCCAAGCATTAAAACTATTAATCCAATGCGCAGGGTAGAATTTACTTCCACCAAGATTAACTTTTTCTATACTTTCTTTTGCGATTTCATTTTTTACAAACCATTGTTTAGAAATATATGGCTCAACCACATTTTTACAACGATAGCAATATCCTACTTGATTAGTATAATCTTCTATTTTTTCAACAAAACCTTTTTCTTGCAATTCTTTTATAATAACATCTCTTGCTTCTAATCTTTCTAAACCTTTAAAATGCAAGCAATATTCATTTAAGATACCTTTTTCATCAAAGATGGTAATAAATTCAAGTTTATGTCTTAAGCCTACTTCATAGTCATTATGATCATGTGCTGGGGTTACTTTCACAAAGCCTGTACCAAATTCCATATCTACATGCTCATCAGCAATAATAGGAATTTTTCTATCTATTAAAGGTAAAATGACATTTTTGCCTATTAAATGCTTAAATCTTTCATCGTTTGGATTAACCATCACAGCGCTATCACCAAAATAAGTTTCTGGTCTTGTGGTGGCTACTACGATATATTCTTGAGAATTTTCTAAGAAATATTTTAAATAATATAATTTTCCTTTATTTTCTTTGTGTTCTACTTCTATATCGCTTAATGCTCCATCATGAGTGCACCAATTTACCATGTAATTTCCACGCACAATAAGCTTTTTATCATAAAGATCCACAAAGGCTTTTTTTACTGCATTTACTAAACCTTCATCCATAGTAAAACGCAAACGACTCCAAGCGGGAGTGATACCCAAAATTCGCATTTGCTTAACTATGGTACCACCGCTTTGCTCTTTCCATTCCCATACCTTTTTTATAAATTCTTCTCTACCGAGTTCTTCTTTTTTAATGCCTTGAGCTAAAAGTTGTTTTTCTACAACATTTTGTGTTGCAATCCCTGCATGATCAAGTCCTGGCTGATAAAGAGTTTTGTAACCATCCATTCTTTTATAACGCGTTGTGATATCTTGTAGAGTACAAGTTAGAGCATGACCTATATGCAAAACACCTGTTACATTAGGTGGTGGCATCATAATACAAAAGTTTTTACCTTTTTCTTGAATTTTTTCATTACCATTGATTTCAAAATATCCGCGTTCTTCGCAAATTTTATAATATTCTTTTTCTAGTGATTTATCATACATAATTGCTACCTTGAGAATGAAAATAAATTGTTATGTTAGCTTAAAATTGTTAAAGAAGTTTTGAAATTTAGAAATTAGTTATAAAAACTAATTTCTACTTTACGATTATTTTGTCTTTGAGAATCAGACTTATCTTTAGTAGGATAGGTGTCTTTTCCCAAAGATTCTATTTCTATAACCTCAGTAAAACTAAAGAAATGTTTAGCCACATTCATTGCTCTATTTAATCCTATCATATAGTTTGCAAAAGTACTACCTCTATCGTCTGCATAACCTTGAATTTTAACTCTTTTGAGTATATCTTCTCTTGCTAGATTTTGATTGATTTTTTCAAGTAGATTTTCATTGCTGTATTCACTATATCCATTTCTTTCAAATAAAAATTTTAAATCAGAAATTTTAACATCTACATAATTGTATTTTTTCTTATTTTTAGCAAAAACAATATCTTTATTATATATGCTTAGTTTCATATTGTCATTTGAAAGCATATCGATAAAAATAGTTAAATTGTAATCTTGAGAATTAATTTTAACAGGATTAATCATTTCTTTTAACATATCAACCCTATAATCACTTAAACTTTTTCCATCCAATACATAAACTTTAACAAAATCATTACTTAATCTTGGTTCATATCTGCTAGTTTTACCTTTTGTAATGTATTCTTGCATAGTATTTTTATATTTTGTTGTTTTTTCTTTTTTTACACTTGTTTGTTTGTTGTTTTCAACGAGAACTTTTTGTTCTTCTTGGGCTACTTTAGGAGTAATAGTTTCATTTTTAGAAACTTCAGCTATATTTGTTTGGGTTGTTGGTGCGACTTCTTGAGTGCTTGTATTTTCATCTATGATAGGATTATTTTGTACCGGAGTTTCTTCTTTTAAAGACTCCGGATTTATTTGCTGTGATGGATAATAAGTATTATCACTTATATTATTTCTTTCTTGATTGTATTGAGTACTTGGCGGAGTGTAGCTTTGATAAGAACTACTTTTTTTATAATCATATACATAAGTATTTGAATCATCTTCAAAATACCACATATAAAAACCAATACTAGCGCCTATTAGCACCACAAAAGCTATACTAAAAGCAATAATACTTTTCATTTTTTATCCTTTGTGAAGTCCTCAAAAGGACTTTGATTATTTATAATTTTTAATAGAATTTTCTAAAATTTCACTTGCTTTTTCAATACCTGCAAATTCTTTTACTTTTACCCATTTGTTTGGCTCAAGCATTTTATATGTTTCAAAGAAATTTTTGATTTTATCTAGGCTTGCTTTTGGTAAATCATCTAAACATTTAATATTATCATATCTTGGATCTATTTTACTTACAGGAACAGCAAGTAATTTTTCATCCATACCGCTTTCATCTTCCATTAATAATACCCCTATTAAACGACAAGGAATCACAGCTCCTGCTTGGATAGGATATTCATTTAATACTAAAACATCAATAGGATCGCCATCGTCTGCAAGAGTATTTGGTATAAAACCATAGTTTGCTGGATAAAACATAGCTGAATACATCACGCGATCAACCATGATGGCTCCGCTTTCTTTGTCAAGTTCGTATTTAATGTTTGATCCATAAGGAATTTCAATAACTGCATTAAGTTTATTTGGTACTTCTCCAACTTTGATTTTGCTAATATCCATTTTTTATCCTTTATTTTAATAAATCATTGATTAAATTTTTCATATCGGCTACGATAGCTTCAATACTTCTTTCACCATTGATTACATGGTGGATATTTTCTTTAGTATAAAAATTTGTTATTTCTTCTAAAGGTTCTAAATAAACTTTCATTCTATTATTAAAAACTTCTTCGTTATCATCAGCACCTCTAGCACGCCCTAAAACTCTTTCTCTAGCAACTTCTTCGCTAACTTTAACTTCTATCACACCTTTTAAAATTACTTCACTTTGATTTTTTAATACCTTATCAAACTCAAGCATTTGTTCAACACTTCTTGGATAACCATCTATTAATATAGTATTAGTTGGTGCATTTTTTAAAGCAGTGATGATAGTATTAACTACCACTTCCAAAGGAACCAAATTTCCTTTAGAAATAAAACTATCAATAGTCTTTCCAAGTTCGCTTCCACTAGCTACTTCTGCTCTTAGCAAATCACCTGTAGAATAATGAGTAATGCTTGCATCATCTGTAGCTATGATGCTTGCATCAGTTGTTTTACCACTACCTGGTGCACCTATGATTAAAAATAATTGTTTCATTTAGTATTCTCCCTTAATCTTATACCTAGTTCTCTCATTTGTTCATTGCTTACTTCACTTGGAGCTTGAGTCATAAGACATTGCGCTCTTTGTGTTTTAGGAAATGCTATAACTTCTCTAATACTTGAAGATTTTGTTAAAAGCATGATAAGTCTATCAAGGCCTATTGCTATACCACCATGTGGTGGTGCTCCAAAACTTAATGCATCAAGTAAGAAGCCAAATTTCTTTCTTTGTTCTTCTTCATCAATATTTAAAAGCTTAAATACTTTTTGTTGGATAGGACTTTTGTGAATTCTTATACTACCACCACCTAATTCTACACCATTTAACACTACATCATGTGCAATAGAATTAATTTCTTCTAAGTCTTGCTCATCAATATTTTTTGGCATAGTAAATGGATGGTGCATTGCAGAATAGCTTCCATCATCATTTTGCTCAAACATAGGAAAATCAATAACCCACAAGAATTCTAATTTATCCTCATCGATAATTTTCATTTCATCAGCAAGGAATAATCTAAATCTACCCATATAATCAAGCACAGTTTTTTTAATCCCTGCGCCAAAAAATACTACATCACCAACTTCTAATTCACATCTTTGGATTAAAGCATTTAAGTCCTCTTCGCTAAAGAATTTACAAAGTGGACCCTTAGGACCATCTTCTTTCATTTGTATAAATGCAAGCCCTGCTGCTCCAAATTTACGCACAAATTCTTCAAATCTTTGCATTTGGCGTTTAGAAAAAATCGTATCGCCTTTTGGAACTCTTAAAGCTTTAATACGATTTTTCTTCGTGTCTTTTGCGATATTTGCAAAAATTTCATTATTTGATTTTGCAAAAATATCAATCACATCAATAAATTTCATATCAAATCTTAAATCAGGCTTATCAGAGCCATAATTTTCCATAGCTTCTTTGTAACTCATTTGCCTAAAAGGTATGCTAATTTCTTTTCCGCAAGCTTTGAAAATATCTTTAAGTAAATTTTCTGCCATGGCTATGATATCTTTTTGCTCACAAAAACTCATTTCTATGTCTATTTGAGTAAATTCAGGTTGGCGATCTGCTCTTAAATCCTCATCTCTAAAACATTTTGCAATTTGAAAATATCTATCAAATCCTGAACACATTAAAAGTTGTTTGAAAAGTTGAGGGCTTTGAGGTAGGGCATAAAATTCACCTTGATGTACGCGTGATGGTACTAAATAATCCCTTGCGCCTTCTGGGGTAGCTTTGGTTAAAATAGGGGTTTCAACTTCTAAAAATCCCATTTTTGCTAAAGAATTTCTTGTTGCTATACAAGCAGTTGATCTTAGAGCAAAATTATCATAAAGTTTTTTGCTTCTTAAATCTAAAAATCTATATTTCAATCTTAATTCTTCATTTACACTTTCATCGCCTATAGCAAAAGGTACTACAGCACTTTCATTTTCAATAGTAAGTTTATTTATAACAACTTCTATTTCTCCGGTTTTTAATTTTGGATTTACAAGTCCTTCACCGCGTGGGCGAATTTTTCCTTGTGCTATTAAAACATATTCATTTCTTACTGATGAAGCTATATTATGTGCTTCTTGATTATCTGCTGGATCACATACTAATTGTATAAGTCCGCTACGATCTCTAAGATCGATAAAAATTACACCTCCATGATCACGGTAAGAATTTACCCAACCACATAATGTTACTTCCTCGCCAACATTTTGTATGTTAAGCTCTGTATTATAATGAGTTCTCAAAATTTTTCCTTAGCTTAATTTTGTTCAATTTTGTTATTATAGTATTTTATTCTTTTGCTTAGCTAAGTTTTGTTATAATTTTTTTATGAAAAAATGTATAAATATAGAAAAAATTCAAAAAGTAGGCTTATTTTGCAGGTTAAATACAAATTTAAATGAGCAAATTGCTTTTTTAAAAACAATTTTTTTGCAAAAAAATATAGAGCTTGTGTTATTAGATCAGAAAAAAAATAATCTTAAAGATTTACAGAAATTAGATTTTTTAATTTCTCTAGGTGGGGACGGCACGCTTTTGTCTTTATGTAGGCAAGCTTATCAAGCAAAAAAGCCTATTTTAGGGATAAATGCAGGAAATTTAGGTTTTTTAACTGCTTTTTCTTTTAATGAAGTAGAAAGTTTTTTTAAAGAGTTTTTTAAAAATGATTTTAAAATAGAAAAAGCTAAAATGCTTCAAATAATGCTTTGTAAAAAGAATAAAATCATTAAAAAATTTGCTTTTAATGACGCGGTTTTTTCTCGCGATAATGCTTTAATGGCAAATGTGGAAGTTTTTTTTGAAAATAAACTTTTTAATGCTTATTATGGAGATGGTTTAATCATAGCTAGTTCAAGTGGTTCAACTGCTTATAATATTAGTGCAGGTGGACCTATAGTACATCCTTGGAGTGAAATTTTTGTTCTAACTCCGGTTTGTTCTCATTCTCTAACTCAAAGGCCTATAGTTTTGCCTTATGGTTTTGAGCTTGAATTAAAAGTTGAGCATTGTTTATTGTATTTAGATGGGCAAGAAGTGGTTGATCCTAAAGAATATGATAGAATTCTTATAGGGCTTAGCAAGAAAGAACTTAGTTTTATACATAAAAAAGATAGAGATTATTTCCAAGTTTTAAAAGAAAAGTTAAATTGGGGTAAGTGATGATAGAAAGTATTTTAATCAAAGAAAATTTAGGTTTTAAACAAGCAAAATTAGACTTAGAAGCGGGACTTACTGTCTTTACTGGTTTAAGTGGTGCTGGAAAGTCTGTGCTTTTTAAGGCCATTTTGGCAGCTTTTGCTTTAAGTGAGAGTGAAGCTAAAATGGTGGAAGTTTTATTAAACGATGAGCTTGAATTAGATGAGTTTGGCATTGAAAATGAAGAATTAAATGTATTTAAACTTTTAAAAGATAAAAGCTCGCGTTATTTTGTCAATAATCAACTTATTTCAAAAAAGAATTTAGCCTTACTTTCTAAGAAATTTGTAAAATATCTTTCAGCTAAGGAAAATAATGAGTTTTCAAATGAAAGATTTTTAAACTTACTTGATTTTATGCAATCAAAAGAAGATAAGAAATTTAAAGATTTTTTAAATGAATATAAAAATGTTTATAAAGAATATATAGAAAATAAAATTAAATTAGAAAAAATTCAAGAAGAAGAAAAAAAGGTAGAAGAATTAAAAGAATTTACAAGCTTTGAAATACAAAAAATCCAAAGTATTAACCCAAAAATAGGCGAATTTGATGAGTTGATGAGTTTAAAAAAAAGGCTTTCTAAAAAAGACAAAATTGATGCAGCTTGGAACAGGGCAAGCAAAATTTTTGAATTAGAATCAGCAGTGATTGAAGCTTTGCAAATTAGTGATGTTGATAGTTCATTTTTTTCAGAGTGTTTAAATGAACTAAGGGTGGTGTGGGAAAATCAAAGTTTTGATGATTTTGATTTTGATATAGAAGAAGTGCTTGATAGGATAGAAAAACTTTCTTCTTTGATTTCAAAATATGGAAGTATAGAAGAAGCTTTAGAAGCTTTAGAGAAGAAAAAAGCAGAATTAGCTCATTATGAAAATTTAAGTTTTGAAAAAAAAGAATTAGAAGAGAAAGTGCAAAATGCTAAAATACTTTTAGATGAGAAAAGCCAAAAATTAAGTACTTTGCGCAAAAAAAGATTAAAAGAGCTTGAGAAATTACTTAATTTTTATCTTGAAAAACTTTATATGAAAGAGATTAAATTAGAGCTTAAAGATTGTGCTTTGAGTATTTTAGGTAAAGATGAAGTGAATTTAAATATAAATGAAGCTAGTTTGAAAAATTTAAGCTCAGGTGAGATAAATCGTTTAAGACTTTCTTTTATTGCAACTGAATGTAATGTTACTAATAAAGCTAGCGGGATAATATTTTTAGATGAAATTGATGCAAATTTAAGTGGTAAAGAAGCAATGAGTATAGCTGAAGTTTTAAAAGAGCTTGCTAAGTTTTATCAAATTTTTGCAATTTCACACTTACCACAGCTTTCATCAAAAGCAAGCAATCACTTCCTAGTAGAAAAAATAGGAAATGAAAGTAAGGTAAGAAAGATAGAAAAAGAAGAAAGAGTAAAAGAACTTGCTAGAATGGTAAGCGGGGAAAATATTACCCAAGAAGCTTTAGAATTTACTAGAACTTTGCTTTAAAAACAAAAAGTAAATTTCAATATGATATAATTAGTTTTTTAAAATTATTTAAAGAGAGTGTTTTACCATGGAAGAAAAAATTTTAATCATTGATGATAATAAAATGCTAACTAAACTTTTAGCAAAAAAAGTAGAAAATACTTTAGGATTAAAGGTAGATGTTGCTTTTGATATGAATAGTGCAAAAGATTTATTAAAAAATGATTATTTTATGGCTTTTGTAGATCTTTGTTTACCAGATGCTCCTAATGGTGAAGTGGTTGATGTAGTTTTAGAAAAAAATATCCCCGCTATTGTTCTTACGGGAAGTAATGACGGACAAACTCGTAAAAAATTTATGGAAAAAGATATTATTAATTATATTCAAAAAGAAAGTGAAGATTGTATTAATGAAATGTTAAATTCTATTAGAATGCTTCAAAAAAATAATAAAACTAAGATAATTTTAGCAATTGCAAATGTAACTTTACGCGCAGAAATGAAGAAAAACTTAAACAATCAGCTTTTTAATGTTTTAGCAGCAGCTCATGGGGAAGAGGCACTAAGCTATTTAAGTGATCATCCTGATACAAAATTAGTAATTTGCGATGCTACTATGCCGGTAATTAATGGGGAAGATTTACTTGTAGAAATTCGCTCAAAATATTCTAAAATAGAACTTGGTGTGATTATGGTTGGGGATAAAGATGATGCATTAGAAGCAAGAGCTTTTAGAAAAGGTGTGAATGATTATGTGATTAGACCTTTCCAAAAAGAATCACTAAATTGTAGAGTAAATAATTGTTTAGATTATATGCAAAAGTGTGTTTTGCTAGATGAGTATAGTTTAGGTAAAGATTTATTAACAGGACTTGATGATTATGCTACTTTTGAAAAAAGATTTTTAGATTATTTAGAAGATATACAAGAAAATGAAGAAATGGCGTTGGCTTTGATTGATATTGATAATCTTGCAACAATTAATTATGAATTAAGTTATGATTGCGGTGATGGAGTGATAAAACATACAGCCGAAAAGATTAAAGATCAAATTCGTGGTATGGATTTAGCTACTAGAATTGAAGATGGTAAATTCTACATTGCTTTAAAAAATATAAGCAATAAAGAGGCTTTAAAAGCTTTTTCAAATATAAGAGTTAATATTTCCAAAGAAAGCGTTTTGATAGCTTTAGACGAGGTTGATTATAGCATCTCTGTGGGGGTTGCTTTTGGTAGCAAAGGAAGCCAAATGCAAGATTTGCTCAATAACGCACAAAAGGCATTAGATTTAGCTAAGGCTAATGGAAAAAATAGGGTAGAGGTATGTTTTTAGATTGTGATTTTAGTGAAAAAATCATAGATACTCATTGTCATCTAGATAGCCAAGCTTATTTTGGATATTTAGATGAGATGTTAACGCATGCATTTGAAAATGGTGTAGATAAAATCATTATACCAGGTGCAGATATAAAAGATCTACCAAGAGCAAGAGAGATAGCACATACTTATGATAATGTGTATTTTTCTTGTGGGGTGCATCCTTATGATATAGATGATTTTGATTTAGAAGTTTTAAAAGAATTTATAGATGATAAAAAATGTATCGCAGTGGGTGAGTGCGGACTTGATTATTATCGTTTAAATACTAATGATGATACTATTAAAACAAGACAAAAAGAAGTTTTTATAGCTCAAATACAACTAGCTATTGAATATAAAAAGCCATTGATTGTGCATGTGCGTGAAGCTAATGAAGACAGCTTTAATATTCTAAAAACATACTCAAAAGAATTACAAGGCGGTGTTTTGCATTGCTTTAATGCAAGTGAGCTTTTACTTCAACTAGCAGATGAAGGATTTTATTTTGGTATAGGCGGGGTTTTAACTTTTAAAAATGCAAAAAAAATAGTGGAAATTTTACCTAAAATTCCAAAAGATAAACTTGTTTTGGAAACAGATGGGCCTTATTTAACTCCAGAACCACATCGTGGTAAAGTAAATGATCCTATTTTAACGCATTTTGTAGCACAAAAAATATCTGATCTTTTAAAATTATCTAAAGTTGAAGTAGTAAAACTTACGAATTTAAATGCTAATCGTTTGTTTTTTCAAGGTTTATAATGAAAAAAAACTTTATATTTTTTATATTAGTATTATTATGTTTAAATGCTAAAGCCTTGCAGGTAACTCCTGAATATTATACTCAGCAAGCTCAAATTCTAAGAAATTTAGACATAGAAGCAAGCTATCTTAGTGATATGTTATTTTTAGAATTTAAAGAATCTTCTTTAAATATGCATTCTAAAACTTTAGTTGATACTATGAGAGAATTTTATAAAATCACTCCAATTATCCGTAAAATTTTAGAAAAAGAAAATATTCCTCAAGAATTTTTATATTTGGCAATTGTAGAATCTGGTTTAAAAATTCATAGTGTTTCTAGAACTAAAGCAGTAGGTGTTTGGCAGTTTATGAAGCCAACAGCACAAACTTTAGGTTTAAGGATAGATCCTTATGTAGATGAAAGAAGAGATTTAGTCAAATCAACTTATGCAGCCATTGTTTATTTAAAGCAATTAAAAGAGCAGTTTGGAAAATGGTATTTAGCAATTTTAGCTTATAATTGTGGTGATGGTAAATTACGCCAAGCCATAAAAAAAGCAAAAAGTGATGATTTAAGAATCTTGCTTGATCCTGATAAAAAATATTTACCATTAGAAACTAGAATTTTTATTAGAAAAATTCTTACTATGGCATTTTTGGCTAATAATAATGATTTTTTGATTTCACAAGATAGTGCTTTGCTTAATTATGCTCTATCGAGTGAAGTTAAAAAAATACCTGTTCCGCCAAGTGTTTCTTTAAGAGAGCTTGCTAAAGTAGCTAAGATGTCTTATAATGAATTTAAGCGTTATAATCCACATTTTAATTATGACTTTACTCCGCCTGATAAAAAAGATTATTATATGTATATTCCTTTAAGCAAAAGTGTGGCTGTGGAAAATGCATTAGAGAATGTAAAGCTAGCTAAAGTGGATACAACTATTCCGCATACAAAAATTTATATAGTAAAAAAGGGTGATAGTCTTTATACTATTGCAAAAAAACATAAAATTAGTGTTGAAAGCATTAAAGAATATAATAAAATCAAAGGAAACTTGATTAATATTAATCAAAAACTTGTGTTAAAAATTAAGGAGAATAACAATGCAAAAATCAAAACTACTCAAAAATTACCAAAAAACTCTCATACAAAAGTCGTTAGTCGTTAGTTGTGTAGGGGTTTTATTTAGTGCTTGTAGTATGGTGCCTATTAGCACACCTACTGTGTATTATCCAGAAAGAGATTTTAAAAGTATAAAGCATAATAATACAGGCTTAAAAGGCACTATGAAACCTTATACTATTAATGGTAAAACATATTATCCAACCGTAGTAGAAGTAGGTGAGACTGCTGATGGTATAGCTAGTTGGTATGGACCGGGCTTTCATGGTAAAAAAACTTCCAATGGTGAAACTTATGATCAACATGCTTATACAGCAGCTCATAAAACTTTACCTATGAATACTATAGTAAAGGTAACTAATTTAAAAAATCATCTTCAAACTACCGTAAGAATAAATGATAGAGGACCTTTTGTAGCAGGTAGGATTATAGATTTATCTAATATGGCCGCAAGAGATATTGATATGATTCAAGCAGGAACAGCTCCTGTAAGACTTGAAGTAATTGGTTTTGGAACAAGTGCAAATTCAGGTTCAGTGCATACTAATTCTAATTTAGGTAGCAGTGGGGAGATTGCTGATAGTGGCCATATTTTCCAAGGTGGAGCTTTTATGGTGCAAATTGGGGCATTTAGAAATAAAAGTGGCGCAGAGTTAATAGCAAGTAGATATAAAAATTATAATTCTTATACTTCAACAATACAAACAAGTGCTAAAGATGGTTTACATAGAGTATTTTTAAAAGGCTTTAGAAGTGAGCAAGAAGCAAGGGATTTTGTTGATGGTGGTTCTTTTCCTGGTGCGTTTATAGTAAGAGAGTAAAATTATGATAGAGCTTATTTTTTTAGATGTAGATGGTTGTCTAACAGATGGTAAAATCATCTACACACAAAATTATGGTGAAATTAAAGAGTTTAATGTAAAAGATGGTGCAGCAATTGAGGCTTGGCAAAAGCTTGGCAAAAAAGTTGCTATTATTACAGGCAGGACTAGCGAATGTGTATATTTTAGAGCTAGAGATTTAAAAATTGATCTAGTATATCAAGGTATTAGTGATAAATTAACTTGCGCTAAAGAAATTTTAGAAAAATTAAATTTAGACTTTTCTCAATGTGCTGCTATTGGGGATTATTATAATGATATGAGTTTACTTGAAGCAGTTGCTTATAGTTTTAAACCAAAAGATGCACATAAGGCTTTAAAAACTGATAAAGTTTTAAATAGAAAAGGTGGCAATGGGGCGGTAAGTGAGATGATAGAAATTTTAATTGAACATAATAATATGCAAGCTCAATGGGATAAACTTTGGCGATAAAAATTTTTGCTATATTAATGAGTTTATTTGCCTTTGTTATGGTGATTTTAAGTACTCAAGATCCTTATTTGTTTGCAATAAAACCGCAAAAGGTAGATGTGGCAAATATGCAAGCTTTTGATGTGCTTGATTATGAGCTTAATACATCTGTTACAAAAGCTAGTTATCAAGCAAGTCGTTGGATAAAATACCAAGATAAAGATATTTTTGATGATTTTAAAGTGCAAGCACTTGATTATAATTTAAGTTCGGATTTATTAGTAAGAAATGATGAAAAATCCATTTTAGAAGGTAATGTAAGTTATTTTGATCAAAATCAAACTTCTATTTTTACTCAAAAAGCAATTTATGATATGAAAAATAAAATTTTATTTTCCAATGAAAAATTTAAGGCATATATAGGGTTGAATGAGGTTTTTGGGGATAATTTTTTATATGATGTAAATCAAAAAGAATTAAAAATTCAAGGAATAAAAGCATGGTTTTTAGAGCAATAATTTTTTTGTGTTTGTTAAATTTATTTGCATTTAGTGCTCAAAAAATAGAAGTTTATGCTAAAGATTTTTATTTGGATGAGAAAAATGAAACGAGCATATTAACCGGTGATGTGGAAGTAAAAAAAGGTAAAGATATTTTAAATTCGCAAAAATTAGTCATTTATATGAAAAATAAACAACCTATTAAGTATATAGCTACTAAAGATGCTAAATTTAAAATTATGATGAAAGATAAGATTTATCATGGAAGTGGTGATGAGTTTGTTTATAATGTAGCTAAAGATACATATGAAATTAATGGTAATGCAAAAATTATAGAAGTGCAGTCAAAAAAAGAGCTTATAGGTGATAAAATCATAGTAGATAGAAAAAATATGACTTATAGAGTAGTTAGTAAAGATAAAAAACCTGCTAAATTTGTATTTGAAGTAAAAGAATGATATTAAATGCTAAATTTTTAACTTCTGCTTCTAAAATAAATGAAGCTCCACAGCCTATATATACTGAAATTGCATTTTTAGGTCGCTCTAATGTAGGAAAAAGTTCTTTGATTAATACTCTTTGTAAGAATAAAAATTTAGCAAAAAGTTCTTCAACTCCAGGCAAAACCCAACTCATTAATTTTTTTGAAGTTGATTGTAAAAAAGATGAGGATAAATTTAAATTGATGTTTATCGATTTACCTGGTTTTGGCTATGCTAAAGTGAGCAAAAAAACTAAGGCTATTTGGAATAAAAATTTAGATGAGTTTTTAAAAGAGCGTAGTTCTATCAAGCTTTTTATTCATCTAATAGATTCAAGACATGAAAATTTAGATATTGATGCAAATTTGGATTTGTATTTAGATTCTTTTATTAGAGCTGATCAAAAAAAAATAATAGTTTATACAAAAGCAGATAAGCTCAATCAAAGTCAAAAAGCAAAAATTTTAAATGTAAATAAAAATGCCATTTTAGTTTCAAATTTGAAAAAAAGTGGTATTGATAAATTAGAACAAAAAATTATTTTAGAGAGCTTAGGTTTTAATGAGGAGTAGAAATTTAGTAAAAAATAGATTTGATTTTTCTTATTTATTTTTTTATTTATCTTTGATTTTTTATCAAGTGCTAAGCTCTGTTTATTATTGGATGCCTCCTTTGTTTGGGGTGTTTTTTTGTTATATGATAGTGCTTTTAAAAGAAAAAGAAAGAACTCTTAATAAGCTTGATTTTAGATGGTATTTTTCTTTGTTTTATCTTTTATTAATTGATATTATCCATGGATTTTATCTTTTTAGTTCTTGGATAGCTTTTTTCGTTTTTTATCATCTTTTTGTTGATTGGTTTAAAAGTAAATTAAAACTAGGCCATTATTTGCTCGTTATATTTACCTTTTGTGCTTATATTTTTATCTATCTTTTTGATGTATTTTTGGCATATTTAGATAATAGTCAAATTTTAAAATTTGGTATTGAATATCTATGGTTTTTTGTCGTTGAAGCTTTGATTTCTTTTGTTATTTTTAAAGGGAAAATCTAATATGCGTATGCGTTTGGTGATGGGATTTATAGCTTGTTTTTTTATACTTTTACTTGCTAGAGTGTATTATATAAGCATTAAATCTAATGTTTATTATGAAGAAATAGCTAAACAAAATGCCATTAAAACGCAATTTTTAGCACCTGTAAGAGGGCAAATTTTAGATGTTAAAGGTAGGCCCTTAGCAGTAAATAAATTAGGTTTTTCAATCTCTATAAAGCCATATTTGTATATAAAAAAGAAAAACAGAAATCTTTTAGAGCAGGAATTGCAAGTTATAGTAGATGCTTTTCCTGATTTAAACATAACTAAATTAAAACGAAATTATATAAAAGCAGATTCTTATTATAATCAAGATTATATAGAAGTAGTTCCATTTATAGAATATGATGCTATGATTAAGCATTTTACTAAGCTTAATTTGCGTGAAAATATGCAAGTTAAATCTACTACTCAAAGATTTTATCCTTATGATGCTTTAGCTAGCCATGTTATAGGTTATGTTGGAAAAGCAAATTTAAACGATATGAATGAAAATGAAATTGCAAGATTAACTAGCTATGTAGGGCGTAGCGGTATAGAGCGTTCTTATAATGAAATTTTGCAAGGTCAAAAGGGTGAAAAAGTTAGCAAAGTAAATGCGTTAAATAAAGAAATAGAAGAACTTTCTTATAAAAAACCTACTTCAAGTAATATCACTTTAAGCATTGATCTTGATTTGCAAGAATACTTGGCTAGTATTTTTGAAAATTTAGCAGGCGCTGCTATAGTAATGGATGTAAAAAGTGGAGCTATTTTAGCAGCGGGTAGTTTTCCTGAATATAATCTCAATCCTTTTGTTACCGGTATTAGTCAAGAAGAATGGGATAAACTTTCTAATGATTTAAACCATCCTTTTACTAATAAACTCATTAATGGTCTTTATCCTCCAGGTTCAGTTATAAAAATGGGAACAGCTTTAGCATTTTTAGATAGTGGAAAAGTGAATGAAAATCATAAATATTTGTGTGATTCTAACTTTGAACTTGGTGGTAGAAAATTTAGATGTTGGAAGGCTATAGGTCATGGTTATGTAGATATGACAGATGCTATTAGAGAAAGCTGTGATGTATATTTTTATAAAGGAGCTTTGGAGGTTGGTATTGACATTATTAGTTCTGTTTTTGAAAGAATAGGTTTTGGTACAAAAACAGGAGTAGATTTACCTAATGAATTTATAGGAACAGTTCCTAATAGAATTTGGAAAAAAGAAAAATACAATCAACCTTGGTATCAAGGTGAAACTTTAAATACAAGCATAGGTCAAGGTGATTTTCTTGCTACTCCTATGCAAGTGGCTAAATTTACAGCTATGATTGCTACGGCTAAAAATATCACACCGCATTTTTTACATAGTATTGATGATAATGTTACTAAGGTAAATTTTGACAATAATGAAAGTGTTTTTACGACTTTTGAATTATCAAAACTTCCACTTTTAAGGCGTGCGATGTATGAGGTGGCCAATGTTGATGGTGGAACTACGGCAAGATTTTTAAGAAATTCTCCTATTACTATAGCAGCCAAGACAGGAACAGCTCAAGTAGTTGGAATTTCCCAAAGTGAAAAAAAGCGTATTAAAGAAGAGGATTTAGAGTATTTTTTAAGATCTCATGCTTGGATTACTTCTTATGCGCCTTATGAAAAACCTCAATATGTAGTAGTAGTTTTAATCGAACATGGAAAAAGTGGTAGTAGCGCAGGCGGACCTGTACTTGCTAAAATTTATCAAAAACTTATAGATTTGGGTTATATTGATAAAAAATATATTAAGAAAAAAGCTAAATGATTAGCATTCCATCGCCATAAGAATAAAAACGATATTTGTTTTTTATAGCTTCATGGTAAAGTTCTAAAGTTTTTTCTCTGCCTATAAAAGAAGCCACAAGCATAATAAGAGTTGATTTTGGCAAGTGAAAATTAGTGAGTAAAAAATCAAGTCTTTGTGGGGTATTTTGTGGGTGTAAAAACAAATCACAAAAACCTTCTTTTAATTTTTTTCTATGATAATACTCTATACAACGAGTAACTGTGGTGCCTACACCAAGTATTTTTTTAGAAGAATTAATCAAAGCACAAGTTTCATCATCAACATAGAAAAATTCTGAATGCATTTTATGCTCGCGTATATCTTCGCATTCTACACCTTTAAAAGTTCCCGCACCAACATGAAGTGTGATAGTATGGATATTATGATTTTTTTTAAGTTCTTTTATCATTGCTTCATCAAAGTGCAAGCTTGCAGTGGGTGCAGCAACCGCACCTTGATTTTTGGCAAAAATGCTTTGATAGTTAATGTTATCTTGTGCTTCATCTGCTCTTTTAATATATGGTGGTAAAGGTATATGGCCTATTTTTTCTAAAATTTCAAAAACTTCATGATGATTGAATTTTTTTTCATCATTAAAAAATTCTACTTCTCTTGTGCCATCATCGTGTAATTTTTTGATTTTAGCTTTTAAAGAATTTTCAAAATATAAAATTTGTCCTTCTTTAACCTTGCCACGAATTTGAACCAAAAAATCATTATTTTTTAAAGGGTGATTAATGAAAAGTTCTATTTTGCTACCACTTTCTTTAAATCCATAAATTCTTGCTTTTATTACTTTAGTGTCATTAAAGATAATTTCACAAGGTGGTAAAATTTTAGCTAAGTCCTTAAAATGTAAATGTAAAATTTGATCTTTACATCTTTCATAAACTAAAAGTTTAGCATTCTCCTTGGGTAAAATAGGAAAATTTGCTATAAGTTCATTAGGTAAATCATAATCATAACTAGAAAGCAAAAGATCTTTATCAATCGTTTTCATCATTTTCTTTTTGACTAGGATTAACTTTTTTGGCTATGTAAATAGAAATTCCATAAAGTCCGCACAAAGGAACGGCCATTAAAAATTGTGAGATTATATCAGGTGGTGTCATCATAGCTGAAAAAACAAAAATTACTAAAACTGAAACCCTAAAGTGTTTTTTTAAAAATGCATCATCAATAAGTCCAAGTTTGGCAAAGAAAAAGGTTATCACAGGCATTTCAAACGCTAAACCAAAGGCAACTACAAGTTTAGTAAAAAATCCCACATATAAGCCTATGCTGATTAAAGGTTTAAAATCTTGAGTTTGCACCCCAAAATCAATTAAAAATTTAAAAGCCAAAGGTATGACTATATAATAACAAAATAAAGCTCCAAGCGCAAACATAATGCTAGCAAAGCTTACAAAAGGCACTACTAATCTTTTTTCATTATCATAAAGTCCTGGTGCTACGAATTTCCAAAACTGCCAAAAAATAACCGGTAAAGAAATCAAAAAAGCTGTAAAAAATGAAACTTTCATTGCAGTAAATAAAGGCTCTTGTAATTCAACGAAAGTCATTTGTTTTGAAATTTCAGGTAAAGCTGCTTCAACGGGTGCTTTTAGTATATCTATGATATAACTATTAAAACTAAAGCATACAAAAAACATTACAACAACACAAGCTACGCTTATAAATAATCTTTTTCTAAGTTCTACTAAATGTGGTTTTAATTCTTCAAACATTCTTAGCTTTCCATTTTTTGAGTATTTTTTTCATCTTTTTGAGTTTTTTCTTCTACACGCGAAAGTTCTTGTATATCTTTTTCTAAATCATTAATTTCACTTTTTAACTCTTTGGTATTATTTAAAATATCTTCTTTGAGTTGATCAAATTCTTCAAAACTCAGTTTTTTTCTGATATTTTCGTTAGTTTGTGAAAATTCATCTTTGTATTTTTGTGCTTCATCTTTTAACTCTGCTATTTTTAATTCTTTATTGATACTTGCTTTTGCTTCATCAATATTACTTTTAATGGCTTTTAAAATTTTTGCAATTTCAACTATAGTTGAAGGTAGTTTTTCAGGCCCAAGAACTAAAATAGCTATAACTAAAATAACTAAAATTTCTCCAAAACTCATTATTTTATCTTCTTTCGCTTAAATATATAGTTTGCATTTTACATAAAAATACTTAAAAATACTATTACTTTTATAATATTAATATATAAAGATATATTGATATATTAATATATTTTAGTTATAATCACAAAAATTAAAATATTGAAAGGAAAAATATGTGGGACAAAATTTTAACTATTTTACAAGAATTTCTGTTTCTTTTTAGCGAAATTTCAATTTTGTTTATTTTGGTAAGTATGCTTGTTGCTTTTGTGAATGAAAAGTATTCTAAATTTTTTGAGACTCACCTAAAAAGTGATGGATTTGGAAGCTATATAAAAGCTATATTTTTAGGTGCTTTAACACCTTTTTGTTCGTGTTCAAGTATACCACTTTTAAATGCTTTTTTAAGAGCAGGCGTTCCTTTAGGTGTATGTATAGCTTATCTTAGCACCTCGCCTTTAATTAATCCTATTATTTTAGTGATGTTTATAGCGAGTTTTGGAGTTAAGATAACCTTGCTTTATGTAGGATTTTTATTTGGGATTATTTTATTGCTTGCTTTTGGGATTTCAAAAACCAACACAAGAGTATTTTTCAATGAAAATTTTTTAAATAATGAACTTCAAGAAGGACAAACAAAATCTTGTTGTTCTAGTGTTAAGTCACAACCTACTACGCAAACTTCATGTTGTTCCAGCACTAAACCTAGTCAGTTTTTCACTCAAAGTTCATGTTGTTTAGGCTCTAAAATAACTCAGTCGGCTATGCAAAGTTCTTGTTGCTCGTCAAATAATTCATTACTTAAATTTGCAAAACCTGAAAGTAGATTAAAAAAATACTTCACTCAAAGTTTAAAAGAATACAAAAAAATCTTACCTTATATTATTATTGGTATGGCTATAGGAGCTACAATACACGGTGCTTTCCCGCAAAATTTCTTTGAGGAATATCTTAAAGATTATGGAATTTTGGGTGTGATTATAGCTGCTTTTATAGGGGTTTTGCTTTATATGAATTGCACTGCTATGATTCCAGTTGCCTTGTCTTTGACTCAAGCTGGTGTACCTTTAGGGATTATGATGAGTTTTCTAATAGCAGGAGCAGGGTGTTCTTTACCTGAACTTATTTTGCTTAAAAGAATTTTTAAAACAAGCTTTTTGTTTTTATTTGCAGGTATGATTGTTTTTATTGCAATTAGTTTTGGGCTTTTAATATTTTTTATATAAGGAATTTTATGCAAGAATTTTTAAAAATAACAAGTGCAATTAACGATGAAAGCAGGATTTTAATCCTAGCTTTTTTACAAAAATATGGAAAACTTTGTGTGTGTGATTTGCAAAGCTCTTTAAATATGAGTCAATCAAGGCTTTCAAGACATTTAAAAATTTTAAAAGAAGCTAATTTTTTAGAAGTAGATAGACAGGGTGTTTGGGCGTATTATGGAGTAAAAGAAAATTTAAATAATTTTTGCAGCGATATATTAAAAAATATCAATGAACTTTCTATAAAGCTTCCTGAATTTAAAAGAATTTCTTGTGAATGCAAAGCTTAAGTGCTAATATACAAAGCTAGTTCATCGCTTAAAAGATAATTAGTATTATAAAAAATTCCATTTTTATATACTAATTTCCCTTTTTTGCTAAGAAACATTGCCTTTTCTTTTTCTAAAGGTTCTAGCTTTGTTTCATCCACTCCTATAATGCTTCTAAGTCCTAGAAAAATATGCTCTAAACACAAATCTTGTAAATTTAAATTTTCAACCTCCCTAAAACAAGGATTTGCTATATAATCTTTTAAACTTTTTTTAGTATAAAATCTTTGATTTTTTGAAAATCCTACTGCACTTAAACCACATCCTATATAGTCTTTTCCTTGCCAATAAGCAAGATTATGTTTGCAAATTTGTCCAAAATTACTGATTTCATATTGTTTATAACCAAGATTTTCAATTGCTTTGATAAAATGTTTTGCAAGGCGTGGAGCGTTTTTTTTATAATGAAATTTTTTAGCAAATCTTGTCTTTTCTTCTATAGTTAAATTATAAGCACTCACATGGCTAATATCAATTAAAGCGAGTTTAGAAATTTCATAATCAAGCATTTTACCATCATCGAGTTTTGTATCATAAATTAAGTCTAAATTTATATTATTAAATCCTGCTTTTTTTGCATTTTCTATACTTGTAAAAATGCTTTTTTGATCATGAATACGCCCAAGGAATTGTAATTTTTTTTCATGAAAACTTTGCACCCCAAAAGAAATGCGGTTAAAACCTAAATTTTTTATCTCTTTAAGCCAAGAAAAATTGCTTGAGTTAGGATTTGCTTCTATGCTTATTTCATTATTTTTTTGTAAATAACTTTGCAAAAAAATAAAAATTTTTTCATAAAAATTAACACTCATTAAACTAGGAGTACCACCGCCTATAAAAATAGTTTTTATGGAATTTTTATCAAGCTTGAAAAAATCTAATTGATATTTTATATCTTGCATTAATGCGTTTAGATAATCTTTTTCAAAATCTTTTTTTTTAAGTGAAGTAAAAGAACAATAAAAACATTTACTTTCGCAAAATGGTATATGTATATATAAATGCATAAAACTTCTTTAAAATGTGATTATAAATTCGTATTTTTTTGTTAGAATTATATTATTAAAAAGTCAAGGATAAGAAAATCATGGAAAAAGAAAAAAAATATAGGCCAAATGTAGCCGCAATAGTGCTATCATCAGCTTATCCTTTTGAATGTAAAATTTTACTCGCTAAACGCAATGATATGGAAAATATATGGCAGTTTCCTCAAGGTGGAATAGATGAGGGAGAGGATGCTAAAAGTGCGTTATTTAGAGAATTAAAAGAAGAAATAGGTACAGATGAGATTGAAATTTTAGCCGAACATCCTGAATGGATTAGTTATGATTTTCCACCTAAGGTTGCACAAAAAATGTATCCTTATGATGGTCAAAATCAAAAATATTTTTTAGTTAGATTAAAAAACAAAGCTATTGTTAATCTAAATACTAAAAATCCTGAATTTGATGCTTATAAATTTGCTTCATTAGAAGATGTGTATGATATGATTAATCATTTTAAAAAGCCTATATATATTAGAGTTTTAAAATATTTTAAAGAAAGGGGGTATATTTAATGCTGGTCGTACAAAAATATGGGGGAACGAGTGTAGGAACGCTTGAGCGTATCGATGAAGTTGCTAAAAGAGTGGCAAAAAGTAAAAAAACTTGCGATAAATTAGTTGTAGTAGTTTCTGCAATGAGTGGAGTTACCAATGAGCTTATTGATTTTGCACATCATTTTAGTAAAAATCCTTCAGGTCGTGAGATGGATATGCTTTTAAGTAGTGGTGAGCGTGTAACTTCATCTTTACTTGCTATTGCATTAAATGAAATGGGTTTAAAAGCTACTGCATTTTCCGGACGCAATGCAGGGATTATTACAGATGATGTTTATACTAAAGCAAGAATTGAACACATTGATACTGCAAATATCAATACAGCTTTAGATGAGGGGTATATTGTAGTAGTTGCTGGCTTTCAAGGTATCGACAAAATGGGTAATGTTACTACTTTGGGTCGTGGTGGAAGTGACTTAAGTGCAGTTGCATTAGCAGGAGCTTTAAATGCTGATTTGTGTGAAATTTATACTGATGTAGATGGGGTATATACTACCGATCCTAGAATTGAGCCAAAGGCTAAAAAGCTAGATAAAATTTCTTATGAAGAAATGCTAGAGCTTGCAAGTTTGGGAGCTAAAGTTTTACAAAATCGCTCTGTAGAGCTTGCTAAAAAATTAAATGTAAAATTAGTTACTAGAAGTAGCTTTAATGAAAATGAAGGGACGATCATTACTAAGGAGGAAAATATGGAACAAGCTTTGGTTAGTGGTATAGCACTAGATAAAAACCAAGCAAGGGTTACTTTAAGAAATATTGATGATAAGCCAGGAATTGCTGCTGAAATTTTTGGGACTTTAGCAAATGAAAATATCAATGTAGATATGATTATCCAAAATGTAGGTGTAGATGGAGCTACAAATTTGGGCTTTACTGTGCCTGAAAACGAGCTTGATTTAGCAACTAATGCTATGAAAAAAGTTTTAGGTGCTAATGCTAATATAGAAACAGATAGTGCAGTGGTAAAAGTTTCAGTTGTGGGTGTGGGTATGAAATCACATTCTGGAGTAGCTTCAGCAGCTTTTAAAGCATTGGCAAATGAAAATATTAACATACAAATGATTTCTACAAGTGAAATTAAAATTTCAGTCATCGTGCATGAAAAATATGGCGAATTAGCTGTAAGAGTATTGCATGAAGTTTATAAACTAGATGTATAAATGAGCAATAGTTTTTTAAAATTTACCCTAGAGCAAATCCGAGAAAATGGCACTTATACAAGTTGGTTAGAAGAAAGGCGTCTTGAATGGTCGCCTTTGATAGCTTCTAAATTAGCTTTGCTTTTACAAGGTTATACTTTTATTGTGATTACTGATGAGCAAAGAACATGGTTTGAAGAGTATTTTTTAAGCCAAATCAATGCTAGTACCACAAGACCTTTAGTGCCTTTTGTGTCTTTAAAAGGAATTTATAATAAGGCTTGCAATACCCAAGAAGATATAGATTTGCTAAATGATCTTTTGAGTATTTCTTTTCCCAATGGTTATGCTTTTTTTTATATAGGAACTAATACAGGATTTAAATTTAAAATCGCTAATTCTAAAGCAGAAAGTATGCTTTGGCTTTTTGATGAGCAATTGCAAAATAGCTTTTATCTTTCCTCACGCGATAAGGAATTAGACTATAAACTTATTTCTTTATATAAAGTATTTGAGCAAAGCTTAGAGGCTGTGCTTTTTTCTAAGGTAGAAATTTGAATCTAAGAAATAAAATCATTATCCATAATGATTTTGAGTTTATGCAAGAAAAACTCACAGAAGAATATGGAACAAAAAATCTTAGATTTTTCATACCTAAAAACCCTGATTTAGAATTAAGATTAAATGACTTAACTTATGACAAAAACGCTCAAGCAACGGCAAGGGCTATTATGAAAGAAAGTTATATGGCTGAAGCACAAGCTAAAATTATTGTTATACTAGCTAAGTCTTTTCGTGAAGAAGCACAAAATTTTTTATTAAAACTTTTTGAAGAGCCACCAAAAAATGTATATTTTATTATCGTAGCTCCTTCAAAAAATGTTTTTTTACCTACTATACTTTCAAGATTTATCATAGAAAAGCATAAAATTCAAAAAGAAAAGATGTCTTTAAATTTAGATCTTAAAAAAATGGATCTAGCTCAAATTGCTTCATTATTAAAACAATATGAAAATATAGACAAGCATGAGTGTTTAGAGTTAATTAGCACTTTAAGTCATGAATGTTTTAAACAAGATATAAAATTAAACGATGAAGAAATTGAATTTTTTTATAAAGCTTATGAGCTAGCTAAATTAAATGCAAAGCCAACTATTTTACTAAGCACCATAGCTTTAATTTTACACGAGAGAAAAAATGAAAATCATTAAAATCAATCCCAACACAGACTTTGAGCAAATTTCTAAATATATAAAGCCACATAAAGCAGGTGAGAAAATTATGAGTGAAAAAACTCAAATTCATTTTTTTCTTATTAAAGAGTTAAGAGCACCTGCTGCAAATATACTTAAACAAGACGCACTAAGGGTTGGAGCTGAACTTGTAACACATAAAGAAGTTATACTAGGTAAAGAACATACTAATGCCTTACTTATGGTAACACAAGATCAAGCTAAAAAGCTTATAGAAAAAGAAAAACTACAAGATTTTAAGCTTAAAAATTTAGCACTATTTTTAAAGTCTAATTTCGCTAAACCAAAATATGCAAAAATTATGGGTGTGATTAATATTAATGAAGATAGTTTTAACGCTCAAAGTAGGGTTAAAGAAAATGAAGTTTTAGAAAAAATCGAACTCATGATTTCTCAAGGGGCTGATTATATAGATATAGGCGGGGTTTCTTCAAGGCCTGGAAGTGTGTATTGTGGGAAAGAAGAAGAGTTTAAACGCTTAAAAAATACCCTAGATTTAATCTATAAAGAAAAACTTTATGAAAAATGTATTTTTAGTTTAGATAGTTTTGATGAGTATTGTTTAGAATATGCTTTAAATAAAGGCTTTAAGCTTATTAATGATATCACCGGTTTTAAAAATGAAAATTTAGCCAAACTAGCTTTAAAATACAAAGCCACTTATACACTCATGCATATACAAAATACCCCACAAAATATGCAAGATAACCCGCATTATGAAGATGTACTCGCTGAGCTTGATGATTTTTTTACACAAAAGCTAGAAAGGCTAAGTGAGCTTGGTTTAGAAGATGTGATTTTAGATGTTGGTATTGGTTTTGGTAAAAGCCCTTGGCATAATATGATGTTAATCAAACATTTAGAGCATTTTTTACGCTTTGAAAAAGAACTTTTAATCGGAGCTAGTAGGAAAAGTATGATAAATGCTTATTTTAACTCAAGTGTTGAGCAAAGACTAGCAGGTACGCTTTATTTACATTTAGAGGCTTTTAAAAATGGTGCAAGTATTATAAGAGTGCATGATGTGTATGAACATAAGCAAATGTTTGAACTTGCAAAAGCTATGGATGAACTTTCTTTGGAGTAATGATGACTTATCAAGAGTATTTAGAAAAGGTAAAATTAGCAAAAGAATGGATGAGGGCTTATTATGAAGATGATGAGCCTTTAGCAAGCGATGAAGAATATGATAAACTTATAAGAGAGTTAAAAGCATTTGAAATGCTTCATCAAGAAAAGATTTCTAAAGATTCTCCTACGCAAAATATCGCCCCAACTATACAAAGTGAGTTTCATAAACTTGCACATAGTGCAAAAATGTGGTCTATGGAAGATGTTTTTGATGAAGCTGAGCTTAGAGCTTGGGCAAAAAGAGCTAAATGTGAGTTTGATTTTTTCATAGAACCTAAATTTGATGGAGCGAGTTTAAATCTTACTTATGAAAATGGTATTTTAATCAGCGGTGCTACAAGGGGTGATGGAGAAGTGGGCGAGGATATTACTTTAAATGTAAAAGAAATATCAAACATACCCCAAAAAATTCCTTATAAAGACAAGATAGAAATTCGTGGCGAAGTAGTGATTTTAAAAGAAGATTTTGAAAAAATCAATGAAAAAAGAGCTAAAGATGGCTTAAGTTTATTTGCAAACCCACGCAACGCAGCAAGTGGTTCACTAAGACAGCTTGATACAAGCATTACAAAAGAAAGAAATTTAAAATTTTATCCTTGGGGAGTGGGGGAGAATTCTTTAGAATTTAGCAAACACTCTGAAGTGATGGAGTTTGTAAGAAGTCTTGGCTTTTTAAAAGATGATTTTGTTTTTTGTGTGAAAACTTTAGATGAGGTTTTAGAAAAATATCATGAGCTTTTAGAAAAAAGAGATCAAAAACCTATGATGATGGATGGTATGGTTGTAAGGGTAGATGATTTAGCTCATTGTAAGCTTTTGGGTTATACTGTGAAATTTCCAAAATTTATGGCTGCATTTAAATTTCCTGCTTTAGAAAAAACTACAACATTGCTTGGGGTTAATTTACAAGTTGGAAGAAGCGGAGTGATCACTCCTGTGGCAGTGCTAGAACCTGTAAATTTAGATGGGGTTGTAGTAAAGTCTGCAACCTTGCATAATTTTGATGAGATAGCTAGACTTGGAGTGATGATAGGCGATAGTGTAAGTGTGATAAGAAGTGGCGATGTCATACCTAAAATCACTAAAGTTTTTACCCAAAGGCGTGATGGTTTAGAAAGTAAGATTACTAAACCAACTCTTTGTCCTGAGTGTTTTAGTGAGCTTTTAGATGAGGGTGCTTTTTTAAAATGCCAAAACTTAGATTGCAAGGCAAGACTTGTAAATTCCATTATACATTTTGTATCCAAAAAGTGTTTGAATATAGACGGTCTTGGAGAAAATATCGTCGAGCTTTTATTTAAAGAAGGAAAAATCACTAATATAGAAAGCATATTTTTCTTAAAATACAGCGATTTTGAAGGATTGGAAGGTTTTAAAGAGAAAAAAATCAACAATCTTCTAAGCGCTATTGAAAATGCAAAAAAATGCCCTTTATCAAGGTTTATCACTGCTTTGGGTATAGAGCATATCGGAGAAGTAGCAGCTAAAAAACTAGCGCAATCTTTTGGCTTTGAATGGTTTATGCAAAGCTATGAAGCTTATGCAAATTTAGAAGGCTTTGGTGAGCAAATGGCTAAAAGCTTAGAAGAATTTACCCATGTCAATGCAAATCGCATTAAACATTTTTACGAAATTTTACATTTAGAAGATGAGAAAAAAGAGCTTATTATAAATGAAAATATTTCTAATAAAACCTTTGTTATCACAGGTACTTTAAGCAAATCACGCGATCATTTTAAAGAACTAATCGAAAGCTTTGGAGCAAAAGTAAGTTCAAGCGTATCTAAAAAAACCGACTTTGTATTATATGGAAGCGAAGCAGGCTCAAAGCTTGAAAAGGCTCAAAGCTTAGGAGTTAAATGTATTGATGAGGCTGAGTTTAATGCTCTTTTAGGTGGTGCTGATGAGGTATGATGTCTTTGTAAGTGCAAAGTTAAACATTTCTCGCAATAAAGCTTGCGAGCTTATAGAAAACAAGCAAATTTTACTCAATGGCGAGTTTAAAAAAACCTCTTTTAAAATCACTTGCCAAAATCCTTTAGAAGATGAGAGTTTAAAACTCACGCTTTTAGAAGAGCTTTTTGTAAGCAGGGCTGCTTTTAAGCTCAAGCATTTTTTACAAGAGCATACATTTACCATCAAAGATAAAATTTGTTTAGATATAGGCTCATCGACTGGAGGCTTTGTACAAATTTTACATCAAAACAAGGCTAAACATATTACAGCTTTAGATGTGGGTTCTAACCAACTTCATGAGAGCTTAAGAAATTTAGAAAATATCCAAATTTGCGAAAATACTGATTTGCGTGAGTTTAAAAGTGAAATTTTATATGATGTTATCACTTGTGATGTGAGTTTTATCTCTTTAACGCATTTGATTTATCATATAGATAAACTTGCTAAAGATCTTATCATCTTACTTTTTAAACCTCAATTTGAAGTAGGTAAAAATGCTAAACGCGATAAAAATGGAGTAGTAAAAGATGCCAAAGCTATTAAAACTGCCAAAGAAAGCTTTGAAAAAACTTGTGCAAAGCTTGGCTGGATCTTACAAGTAAGTCAAGAGTCGCACTTAAAAGGAAAAGAAGGTAATGTTGAGTTTTTCTACGCCTATAGAAAAAACTAAAATCACAAATTTAGCCATAGGGCGTTTTGATGGTATGCATTTGGGGCATTTTGAGCTTTTTAAGCATTTAGATGAAAACGGAGCTTTGTTTATCATCACTAAAGAGGAAAAAGAAGCCCTAACGCCTAAGGATTTTAGAGTAAATTTAGTTGATTTTCCTATGATTTTTTGTGATTTTGATAAAATCAAAAACTATAAAGGCGAGGATTTTTTAAAGCTTTTAAAGCAAGAATTTCCCAAGCTAGAAAAAATCATCGTAGGTTATGATTTTAAATTTGGTAAAGAAAGAAAATGCAGTGCCAAAGACATACAAAGCCTTTGTGGTATAAACACCATCATCGTAGATGAGTTTAAAATTCAAAATAAAAGTGTTCATACAAGTATGATTAAAACCTTACTTAAAGAAGCTAAAGTTAAAGAAGCTAAAAATTTTCTAGGTAGGTTTTATACTATACAAGCAAATATCATCAAAGGCCAAGGTATAGGTGCTAAAGAGCTTTTTGCAACTTTAAATTTATATGCAAAAGACTTCTTTTTACCCAAAGATGGCGTATATGCGACTTTAGTAAAGATTGAAAATAAAAGCTATCATAGTGTAAGTTTTATAGGCATAAGATCTACTGATGAAAATTTTGCTTTAGAAACGCATATTTTAGATGAAAATTTCACAAACACAAAAGCAATTTCAGTTGAGTTAAGTTTTATTGACTATATAAGAGCTAATGAGAAATTTAACGACTTAGCCTTATTAAAAGCACAAATTAGTAAAGATATTGACAAAGCAAAAGAAATTTTAGGAAGATTAAATGAAAGATGAAATTTTTAAAAAACCCTTAGAAAAACAATTTGAATTTGATAAAAGCGTAGCAAGTGTTTTTGATGATATGGTGTCAAGATCTGTGCCTTTTTATACGCAAAATTTAAAACTCATAGTCGAACTTATTGATCATTTTGCACCACAAAATGCGAGAATTTGTGATCTTGGTTGCTCTACGGCTAGTTTATTGCTTGCACTTTATGAAAAAAGAAAAGATTTTCTTTTAAGCGGGGTTGATGAAGCTAATGCTATGTTAGAGATCGCCAAAAACAAATGTCAAGCCTTTGGAGCTAGGGTAGAATTTCATCAAAAAAATTTAGATGATTTTGAGTTTTTTAAAAATGATGTTTTTATAGCTACTTATACTTTGCAGTTTATCCGCCCACCTAAAAGACAAGAATTAGTTGATAAAATCTATCAAAACTTAAAAGAAAATGGTATATTTGTGCTTAGTGAAAAAATTCTTTATGAAGATGTAAAAATAGCTAAAAAAATGATACAAATTTATGAGCAATATAAACTAGAGCAAGGTTATAGTAAGCTAGAAATTTCAAGCAAACGAGAAGCCTTAGAAAATGTCCTCATTCCTTATACTCAAAATGAAAACATAGCTATGCTTAAAAAGGCAGGATTTTCTAAAGTAGAAAGTGTTTTTAAATGGGTAAATTTTGAAACTTTCATAGCTTTTAAATGATAAATTTAATAGCTAAATTTTTAAATCGCTTTGTATAATTTTTTATAATTGTTAAAAATATTTATTATTTATAAATTAATAATTATTTATATATTTTAAAATAATTTATTATATAGTGTGATAATAAGTGATATTTTACTAAAAAAAGAGGTGTAATAATGTCTTATTATCGATATGGGGGGGGGTATAATGAATTCCTCTCTAGAAAGATTAAATACAAAGGAAAATTTTAATTATTCTAATACCCAAAGAATTAAAAATATTTTTTTATCTTTGGCAACTATATCTTTTTTAGCAATATGTGCTAATTCTAGTGTTGTTATAAGCGATCCATCTTCTTCTGGTTCTATAGAAATCTCTAAAGCAAGAAAAACAAGAGCTATAGATGATTGTGCAGTAAATAATGGCTGTACTATTATAGAAAGCAATAGCAATAGCGTAACTATATCAAACGCTCAAACAGCGATTATAAAAGAAGGAATAGCTGTTGGTGATGGCAATGGTTATGTTGGGGTAAATATTAATGATGTAAAAGACGGGAAAGTAAATTTAATCAATAATGGAACTATTATAACTCCTTGGGATACAGCTGGAGTAGCAGGTATTGTAAGTAATAATTCCAATATAGGAAGTATTGTTAATAATGGAATGTTTATAAAAGGTGTATGGGCAGGTAGTGATATAATTGCAGACAAAAGCACTATAGATAATATTACTAATAATACCACAATGCAATCGTGGGGTGATAATATAAGACTTAACAGAGGAACTAAAGTAGCTAGTATAATAAACAATGGAACTATGAATGCTTCTTGGAGTAATTGGTATTCTGGTGAAAATATAGTATTACTTGGTAATGATGAAGTAGCTAATATAATCAACTATGGAACTATGCAAGCAATTGGAAATGCCAATATAGTTCTTAGAAAGAATACAAAAGTAGATACTTTTGAAAATTACGGTTTAATGAAAGGTAGTGAAAGTGGCATTGAAGTAGAGAGTTCAAATATGAATACCTTGATTAACTCAGGAACCATACTAGGAATTAATGATACTGGTATTAGTTTTAATAATGCTATAGGTGGCACCCTTACTAATAAAGGAACTATAATAGGTAACAATAAGGGTATAAGTCTTAACACTAATACAACAATAGATACTTTTGAAAATAAAAACTTTATACAAGGCAATCAATACGGCATCAGGTTAGAAAATCAATCAACTTTAACCAATCTTAATAATACAGGAACCATACAAGGAAAACAAGCTGGTATTAGTTTTGATAGTGCTACAGGTGGCACCCTTACTAATGCAGGAAGCATAATAGGCAGTACTAACGGAATAAATCTTAACGCTAATGCAAAAATAAATACTCTCATTAATCAAAAAACCATACAAGGTGCTACTGCTATTGGAGTTAATAATAGCACTATTGTAGATTTTAAAAATTATGGAAGTATTATATCTACTACAGGTCCTAGTATATCTTTAATAAATTCAACTATGTCAAATTTTACTAATATAGCTGGTATTAATTCACAAAAAGAAATTCTCAATTTAAATGATTCAACTATAAAATCTTTTGTTAATTCAGGAGTATTAAATAGCCAAACATCTTCTATAAGTTTAAAAAACTCCACTCTAGAAAATCTAAGCAACTCAGGAACCATACGAGGAAAAGAAGCTGGTATTAGTTTTGAGAATGCTATAGGTGGCACCCTTACTAATACAGGAAGTATAATAGGAAGAGATAATACTTCTAACGGAATAAATATAAAAGGCACTTCTAAAGTAGATTCTATAATATCAACTAGTTCTAATGCTTTAATAGCAGGAGTTAATGCTGGTATTAATAATGAAGGAACTATAGGTAAAAATGATACTTCTAACGCAATCACTTTAAAACAAGGTACTATAACAGCATTGCAATGGAATAATGAACAAATAAATACCACAGGCAATGCTTTAATCAATAATGGAACTATACAAGGAAATATTTTTTTAACTGATAATGCTAAAATAATTGGAACATTAAAAAACACAAAAACTATTACAGGTGGCATTACCTTAAATAATTCCAATATAGCAAACATTAATAATGAAAAAACTTCTAATATACAAGGTAGCATAGAATTAAATTCTAATTCTCAAATAAACACAATTTCTAATGAAGGGACTATAAACAAAGATATTAAGCTAAATCAATCAACTATAGCAAACATCAATAATGCAGGAACTATAACTAATGGTATAAACTTAAGTAATAAAAGTGCTATAGGGGATATCACTAATAGTGGCAATGTAAATTCTATAACTTTAGCTAATAGTGGAATAACTAATATCACTAATAACAATCAAGCAAATTCTATAACTTTAGCTAATAATTCTTTTATTACTTCATTAAAAAACACAAAAACTATTACAGGTAGCATAGAATTAAATTCTAATTCTCAAATAAACACAATTTCTAATGAAGGGACTATAAACAAAGATATTAAGCTAAATCAATCAACTATAGCAAACATCAATAATGCAGGAACTATAACTAATGGTATAAACTTAAGTAATAAAAGTGCTATAGGGGATATAATAAATAATTCAACCATAGGTAAAGAAGCTACAATTTACAGTATGTCTAATGATCAAGTTTATGGTATTAAAAACCATGGTAATATTGGCCAAGTAAATAATAATGCGGTTATTTTCAATGGTATATATAATGCTAATTCTATAACTTCGTTATTAAATAATGGCAATATTTATAGTGGTATTAAAAATACTGGAACTATAGAATCTTTAGTTAATACTAAAAAAGCAATAATTCATGATGATATTGAAAATGATGGCACAATGAAATTAACTAATTATGGAACAATAGGAGGAATTACTAATAGCAATTCTTTCACTCTGATTAATGGTTATGTTCAAGGTTCTGGAAAACATGCAAAATATATTAGTGGTGTTTTAAATAAGAATAAAAATGGATACCATATTGAAAATAATGGCAAAGGTGTTTTTAGTATCAATAGTTGGTATTTTGATGCGCCTGAATTTTTAAATAAAGAAGATAGATTAAAAAATTCGGTTGTATTAGGTGGTAATAATCTTGGTGGTATTAAAGTAGATGAAGTTTATATTAATACTGCAAATTTAGATACTAAAAAAATATATGATAGTAATACTTTTTTTATTGATGAAAAAGGTAATAGTATAGGAAATAATACTAATGATGATAAAGGCATTGATGCAAAAAATATCCATAGTCTAACAGATATTTATTATTTTATGAATGTTCCTTCGGAAAAAGGAAAATATAGAGTTAGTGTAGATATTAATGAGTTAAGTGGTAAAACTTTAGCTAAATCTATGGTATATTCTGCAAGATTAAGAAGCATTAATGTGTCTAATTTGTTAAGAAATGCTGCTGGATTGAATTTGCAATCTGATTTATCTAAAAATAATCGTAAATATCTTGATTCAAATACAACATATTATTTTTTAAATCCATATTATAATCACTCTTCAGCTAAAATTGGAAAAAGTGTAGGGCAATTAAGAATGGATACTGCAGGTTTGATTGGTGGTTCATTTAAGCAATTGCCAAAAGATTATGGTGTTATAGGTTTTTATCTAGGTCATGAGGATAGCTCTAAAAAACAAAACACACAAAGATTAAATTTTGATGATAAAACATATTATGGTGGTTTAACTTATTATAATGTATTAAAAAGAAAAGGATTAGATGAATACTATTTTAGTGCATATTCAAAATTTGATTATACCAAGACAAATATAGAAAAGTCTTATAAAAATAATCCTGCTAGTTCTAAAGCAAATACATTAGTATATGGATATGGCGCTGAGGCAAAAATAGGTGCTAATTATTATAATGCTATAGATGTAGCTAGAGTATCTCCAGAAATTGGACTAAGTTATTATGGTATGAGTAGTAAGAATTTTAGTTTAAATCACTTAGGTGGAACAAAAGAACATTATTTGGCAGGTCAATTTAACTTTGTTGATGCAAGTGCAGCTTTAAAATGGTATAAGCCATGGACTGATAAGTTTAAATCTAATATAACCATAGGATCTATAGTAAATTTATATACTGATGCAAGAGGTAAGTTGAAATTAGATGAAAATACATTAACAGCCGATGTTATTACTTCCAAATACTATGGATTTGGGCAATTTGGATTATCTTATGCTCTTAATAAACATTCTGATATATCATTAAATTATGCGGGTGTGTTTACATTTGATAATACCACTTCTCATACTATGTTTTTAAAACTAGGTTTATGGTGGTAAGTATTTTTACATATCAACTAAAATAGTTGATATGTAATTTTAATTCCCTAGAGCTTACTTGAAATAATGCTAAACAACAAATTTATTTTCGCCTCCTTTAAAAATATTAGTAAGCTCGAACTAAATCATAATAATACAAGTATATAATTGTTATGATTTAGTTTTTAGTAAGTTCTAGGGAATTAAAAAATATATTAATGTAATATCATAGAGGAAATAATGTTAGATAAAATAATATATCATTATTATAATAATAACCATCAAAAGTGTTTAGAATGTAGTGAAGAATATTTGGAGCAAGATCCTAAAAATGCTTTAGAATATGCGATGATGGCTTCTTTTAAAATAGGAGATTATGGTAAAACTTTACATTATGCAAGACAAATTTTTAATTTATATCCTACTAGTTTTAATGGACTAATGCTTGCAAAAGCACTTTTATATAATGGAAATTTTAATGATGGTATTGGATTACTTGAAGAGCTTTTACAAAGACAATGTTTTTTAAAAGATGAGCTTAATTTGGAACTTGCTTTTGCTTATCAAAATACAGGAAGCCTAGAAGAGGCAGAAAAACTGTATAAGCTTGCTTTAGAAAAAGATATGTATAATCTTGATTTGTGGAAAAATTACGCTGAGCTTTATTTTAAAACAAATTTCCAAAAGGCACTTGAAGTACATAATGAACTTTGTGATTTTACACAAATTATGATAGCAAAATTACAAAGTGGGGAGTTAGTAGAAAAAAATTTTACAAATAGTATTAATTTACAAGATAGATTACAAGAGAAAACCCAAGAAAACTTGACTATAGTTAAAATTCATGAGTTTTTAAATACACAAATTTTACCACAAAAAGCATATTTGCTTTTTAAGCTTTTGAGATTGCAAGAGTCATTAGAATTATTTTCGAATTTATGTGAGTATAATCAAAATAATGCTCAATTTTGGCAAAATTATGCAAAAGTATTAGAATTAAGTTCTAATTACCAAGGTGCTTATAATGCATACCAAAAAGCCTTGAGTTTACATCCGCATGCAACTTATCAATTTGATTTGGCATATTTGTTAATGCGTATGGGAGAAAGTGATAATTTTGAAGAAGGTAAAAGAGTATATGAGAGCAGACTTTTTTATGCCCATAATGAAACTTTTTCACCTTATCATTATAATAAAACCATACAAGCCTTTAATAAAGATGGAGTACAGGCTTTTAAAGATAAAGAAATTTTAGTTTTTTGTGAGCAAGGTTTTGGTGATACTATCATGTATGCTAGATGTTTGGAAAAACTTTGTCAAATTGCCTCTAAGGTTTTGTTTGCTCCGCAAAGCGCTATGTATAAAATGTTTAAAAATCAACTCAAAGAGCTTAATAAACAAAATAATTTTTTTTCTAATTTGAAAATTTTAAAAGATTTTCCGAGTGAGTTTGATTATGCTATGCCGATTTGCTCTTTACCTTTGCTTTGTGATATTAAATTAGATGAAATTTCTAAGTTAAGAACGCCTATTATTGCTTTAGAAAAACCAAATAATAAAATTAAAAAAATAGGAATTTTTTGGTTTACTCCTAATGCTATAAATACTGATTTATTGAGAAATGTAGATTTTATATTTTTGTATAATGCATTAAAAGATTTATGTTGTGAGATTATTTCTTTTCAAGTAGATGGGGTAAATAATGTTAATCTACCTCAAGAAATTGAAAATAGGGGAGTAAAGCTAAAAAATTGGAATGATACTTTAGATAACTTAAAAGATATTGATTGTATTGTAAGTATAGATAGTGCTATTGCGCATTTAGCCTTAGCTTTAGATATACCTACAATAGTACTTTTAGCACCTAGGTTTGATTGGCGTTGGGGTAAATTTGAAAATCCTAAAAGTTATTTTTGGCCTAAAGCGAATTTACTTACTTTTTCTAATGAATATGATACTAAGGATAAATTGCAAAGCTTAATTAAAAAACAAATCAATGTTTGATAAATTATCAAACATTGAATCTAAAATGCATTACATCGCCATCTTGTACGATATAATCTTTCCCTTCAAGGCGTAGTTTTCCTGCTTCTTTAGCACCACTTTCGCCTTTGCAAGCGATATAATCCTCATAAGAAATTACTTCAGCTTTGATAAAACCTTTTTCAAAGTCATTATGGATCACGCTTGCTGCTTTTGGTGCTTTCCAACCTCTTTGTATAGTCCATGATCTAACTTCTACTTGACCTGCTGTAAAATAGCTAATCAAGTTTAGCTTTGAAAATGCTGTGCGTATAACTACTTCAAGCCCGCTACTTTCTATACCTAAAGATTTTAAAAATTCATAATTTTCTTCATCGCTTAAAGCTATCATTTCTTCTTCTATTTTAGAGCAAAGTTTGATTACTTCATGGCCTGATTTTGCTGCAAATTCTTTAAGATATTTTACAAATTCATTATCTTCTAAAAGTGAATTCTCATCTACATTTGCTCCATATATTACTTCTTTAGCTGAAAGCAATCTTAGTTCTTTTATAAGAGCATGATAGATTTCATTTTTATTAGCAAAAGAACTTGCACTATTATTTTGATTTAAATGCTCTAAAAGTTCATTAGCTAAAGCTAAACTTTCTTTTGCACCTTTTTCATTGGCCTTTGCACCTTTAGTGAGTTTTTCTATTTTTTTGCTAAGTTGTTCTATATCTGCTAGTATAAGTTCTGTTTCTATGATTTGCACATCACGCACAGGATCAACACTACCTGCAACATGGGTAATATTTTCATCATCAAAACAACGCACAATATGTAAAATCATCTCTGTTTCGCGTATGTTAGATAAAAATTTATTACCCAAGCCCTCGCCTTTGCTAGCTCCTGCTACTAAGCCTGCTATATCAACAAATTCTATATTTGAGCGTATAATTTTTTGTGGATTAACAATTTTTGCTAGTTCTTTTAAGCGATGATCAGGCACAGGTACCACTGCTTTGTTTGGTTCTATGGTGCAAAATGGATAGTTTGCACTTTCAGCATTTTGTGCTCTTGTTAGAGCGTTAAAAGTGGTAGATTTTCCAACATTTGGAAGTCCTACTATACCAACTGATAAACTCATTTTTGTTTCCTTGAAAGATAAAGTAAATATGAAAGGCACATTCTAACACCTGCTCCGGTTGCACCAAAACAGTGATAACCCCAAGCTTTTTCTAAATAAGCTGGTCCTGCAATGTCTAAATGTAGCCATTTGTCTTTGTATTCTTCTCTAATGAAAGAATTTAAAAATAATCCCGCAGTAATGGCCCCGCCATAACGACTTGAAGAGGTATTACTAACATCTGCTATGTTTGATTTTATAAGCTCTTTTAAGTGCGGATTAAAATGTAAAATAGTAGCTAAATCTCCACTTTTTTTACTTATTTTATAAAATTCATTTTGCAAATCTTCATTATTTCCCATGATGGCACTTGTGTATTCTCCAAGTCCTACCACGCAAGCTCCAGTTAAAGTAGCAAGATCTATTAATAAATCAGGTTTTAGATCTTGAGCAAGTGAAAGACAATCTGCTAAAACTAATCTTCCTTCTGCGTCGGTATTTCTAACCTCTATACTCACACCTTCTCTTGAAATAAGCACATCATCAGGCTTGTAAGCATTTCCGCCTATCATGTTTTCAGTAGCGCCAATGATAGAATGAACTTCTATATCAAGGTTTAACTCGCTTGCACCTTTAATAATAGCCATTGCAGCCGCACCGCCGCTTTTATCTGATTTCATCGTTAGCATGTAATCAGCAGGTTTTAAACTAAGTCCACCACTATCATAAGTTAGCCCTTTACCTACAAACACTACTTTCATTTTTGGATTTTGTGGTTTATAAGAAAGATGAATGAGTTTTGGGGGATGAATTGAAGCACGATTTACTGCTAAAAATGCTTGCATTTTTTCTTGCTCTAAGAAATCGCTTTCATAAATTTTACATGAAATATTAGAATTATTTTGGCTCAGTTTAAGCGCATCTTCGGCCATTTTGGCAGGAGTGTAAATTTGTGGGATTTCATTAACGATATTTTTTGCAAAATCACAAGCATTTGAAAAAATTTGACCATAGTTTATACCTATGCAAGCTTCTTCTAGGTTGTATGTTTTATTATTAATTTCATCTTTTGCAATGAAGATATTTTCTAATTTGCTTGGTGCTTTTTCTTTTTTGTATTTGTTAAATTCATAAGCACCAAAAGTAAATCCTTGAATCATAGCATTAAAGCTATTTACTACACATTTTCCTATGACACTTTTTGTTTTTACGCTTTGAATTTCAAGTTTTTTTAAAGCTTTGTATGCATTTGCAAAAGCAAGCCTTATATCTTCATATTCTAAGCTTTTAAGTTCACTATAAAGAATTTTATTTTGCATATCTATGCAAATTCCTTCACCTTTATAGCTTGAAAGCTTGAAAAGTTCTTGACTTTGAGTGTATTTTTCTATTTTTTTATCTTGTATTAAAATGATTTCAAAATCAGCATTTATAGAGCCGATATTTTCTTCTATAAAATTAAAAGTCATTTGCGAGTCCTTTTTGTAAGTATTGATTTTTCTATTTGTTTCATTCCTAAAAATAAAGCTAATAAAAAGCCAGCAATAATTGGTACTGCAAAATACCAATGATTTCCAGCCCATTCTACTGCAAGCCAAATTTCTTTTCCAAAAAACCATGCAAGTAAAATAGTTATAGCAGCCCAAGCCCACGCACTAATAAGATTAATAAACGCAAATTTTTTAGCACTATAGCGAGTTAATCCTATACTCATAGGTATAATAGTTCTAAAACCATACATATATCTTTGTATGAAGATAATAGGCCAACCAAAACGCTGTAAAAGTAAATGTGCTATGGCAAATTTACGCCTTTGGGTGCGAAGTTTTTTCTGAATGTATTTTTTGTTATATCTTCCTATATAAAAGTATATTTGATCGCCTACAAAGCCACCTAAGCCTGCTATAAAGATAATAAGTCCTAAATTTACATGGCCTTCATGTGCAAAAATACCTGCTAAAATAAGTGCAAGTTCTCCTTCAAGTATGCACCATAAAAACACAATAATATAAGCCCAATTTTTATAATCATACAAAAGTTGTTTTAAAAATTCTTCCATTTTATACCTCTAAAACACTATAAACAGAAGTTAATTTAGCTAATTCTTTAGCACCATCTAGATCTTTTAACTCTAGTAAAAAACAAGCTTCAACACATTTTGCATTGAGTTTTTCTATAAGTTTCACAGCAGCGATAGCTGTGCCACCCGTAGCGATAAGATCATCTATAAGTAAAACATTTGCTTTTTGATTATTAAAAGCATCGATATGAATTTCTATAGTATCACTGCCATATTCTAAACTATAAGATTCTTGTAAGCATTTTGAAGGTAGCTTTCCAGGTTTTCTTATGGGTACAAAAGGAAGTCTTAATCTAGCGCTCAAGGCAGCTCCAAAAATAAAACCTCTACTTTCTATACCAACGATATAATCAAGCTTTGTGTTTTGATATTTTTCAACTAAATGATCCATTAAAAACGCAAATGCTTCTTTGTTGTTTAATAAAGTAGTAATATCTCTAAAAACAATCCCTTCTTTTGGAAAGTCCTTAATAGCTCTAATGCTATCTAGTAAATATTTTTTATCTAGCTCTTTTATCATAATAATGCCTCTATTTTTGCTTCTAATTCTTTGATTCTTTGTCTTAGTTTTTCATTTTCAATACGATATTGTGAATTTCTTGTTCTAAGAGAGGTTAAATCTGCTTTGCTTTTGTTTAATTCTTCAGTTAAAATATCAATATTACCCAAACTTCTTTGAAGTTGTACTTGTAGTTTTCTAATAACAATTTCAGTATCATCAAGGTTGTTTTTTATAAATTCTTTTGCCACTTTTTCTTTATGAAGCAGGGTTTTATAATAAAGTAGCATAATAGTCATATAAATACTAATACAAATTAATACAGTTAATACAAGCCAACTTAAGATCATAATCTTTCCTCTATTTTGCTAATTCTTGTGCAATGTCTTCCGCCGCTAAAAGAAGTGTTGATAAAATTTGAGATAATTTCAAAAGCCATATCAACCCCTATTAATCTAGCTCCTAGCGCTAAAACATTTGCGTCATTGTGTTCTCTTGAAAGTTTAGCACTTAAAGATTCATTACACAAAGCACAGCGTATATTTTTATGACGATTTGCTGCTATACTCATACCAATTCCTGATCCGCATACTAAAATTCCAAAACTTTTTTCATTTATTTTAGAGCTTAATAAATGTGCATAATCAGGATAATCACAACGATCCTCACTAAAAGGACCTAAGTCTTCAAAAGTAATATTTTTTTCTTGTAAAAATTTAGTAATTTCTTGCTTTAAAATAAAACCAGCATGATCACTTGCAATATAAATTTTTTCTCTTAACATTTAACATTCACTTTATCATTTTTGAAATTTAAAGTATTAATTTTATCATATTTAATTAAAATTTTTCTTTCTTATATATAATTATTTTTTTATGTTTTCAAATATTTATTTGATATAATAACAATAATTATTTAAGGTAAAAAATGAAGCTTATACTAATTGGTTCTTCAACAGGTGGCCCAAGCCAACTAAAGTTTTTACTAAATGATGTAGAATTGAAAGATTGTGCAGTAGTGATTGCTCAGCATATGAATCCTGCGTTTATTCCTTCTTTTGTAAATCAATTTAACAAAGAAGCATTAAGCGAGGTGATTATACCAAGTGATAAGGAAGTTTTGAAAAATAAAATTTATATTTGTCAAAGAAATATGATTTTAAGTGGCAACAATACCTTAACATTAAATACTACAGACGAAACTAGTAGTTTTAATCCAGGGATTGATGTGCTATTTAATTCTGCTGTTAATCTTTGCAAATATCATAAAATTTTAGCTTTGATTATGACAGGAATGGGCGATGATGGTGCTAAGTCTTTGTTTGAACTTTATAAAGCAGGAGTAAGGTGTTTGTGCGAAAATGAGGCAGATTCTATAGTATATGGTATGCCAAAAAAAGCTAGAGATACTAATCCAAATTTAAAACCTATGAGTTTAATAGAACTCAAAAAAGAAATAACAAATTTCATCAAATCGTAGGACAAAAAAAGATGATAAAGATTACAGAAAATGAAATGAATGATTTTGTAAAAATCGTAGAGCAAATAAGTGGAAATAACTTAAATGCGAAAAAGGATATATTATCTATTAAACTTCCTAAATTTTTACAAGAATTAGGCTTGAGCAGTCTTAGTGAATTAAATGAAAAAGTGCAGTTTCAAAGAAATTTAAAACAAGAAACTATGGATTTTATTACAGTTTGTGAGACTTATTTTTTTAGAGAATTAGAGCAATTAAAAGATGTGATTTTTTATATAAAATCTCTTGATCGCCCTGTAAATGTGCTTTGTGCTCCATGTTCAAGCGGCGAAGAAGTGTATTCTTTAGCTATTTTAGCAAGTGAGAATTTTGTTAAAGGTATGAATATAGTTGGTATAGATATTAATAAAAAAATGATAGATAAATGCAATGAAATGATTTATTCAGAGCGTTCAGTATCTAGATTAAACACTATGCAAAAAACGCGTTATTTTGATGTAAAAGATAGAATGTATCATCTTAAAAAAGAAACCCTAGCTTGCAGATGCCGTTTTGATCTTTGTAATGTCTTTGATGATTCTTTATTTAAATTTGGAAAATTTGATGTAATTTTTTCAAGAAATATGATGATATATTTTGATCAAGATTTTAAAATAAGACTTATGGAGCGTTTTTATAGGATATTGAATAAAGAAGGTAGAATTTACCCAGGAAAGTCAGATCTTGTGCCTGAAACAGCTTATTTTGAAAAAAACTTTTCAGCAGGTGGAGTTTATTATTCTAAGGTGGATTAATTATATTTTTTATTAAACCACCACCAATAAATTGCTGCAAAGATAAAACATACTCCTAAGCCAAAAGTAAAATGACTTAGTTTTATTCCATAAAATTCAAATAAATATCCTGTTGAAAAAGCAATGATTGCACTAAAGGTTAAATATACCATATCATTGTAAGCAATCACTCTGCCATAATATCTTTTGTCGCAATTATTTTGTAAAAGTGTATAGGTATAGCTCCATAAAGATGAAGTGCAAAAACCAGCCATTACCAAGCCTACAAAAGCAAGATAAAAGTTAAATTGCAAGCAAGCCCAAAGCATTATACCTACACCTTGCGCTAAGTATAAATATACCAAAGTGTTTTTATTAATATAAGGACTAAGCACATAAGGGCCTATAAGTAAAGATATGGCTCTTATGGCATTAGAAAGCCCTATGGCTAGAGGTATGGAAATAACTTTTGCGTATTCATATTCTGCTAAAAGAGTGATTAAAACATCATAAGCAGTTATCCCTACAACCCCATGAAGTAAAATCAAATGAATGATTTTTTTATTATTAAATACATAAACTAAGCCTTCTTTGATTAATATAAAAAGATTATTTTGTGTGGTATTTTTTTCATTAGGTAAAATCAAAGTTTTGAGTATAAGCATAGCACAAAATAGCATTAAAGTATCAGCTATAAAGGCTGGCTTTACTCCAAAAAGATCTATAAAAAGCCCTGCTGCACCCATACCCAAAGCATATGATACAGCCCATATGATACTATGAAGCTCATTGCCTAGTTTTAATTCTTGTGGGGTTAAAATTTTAGGTAAAACCGACATTTCTGTTTGAAAATACATACTTGCAACTGCCATACGAACAAAGGTTAAAAAGTATAACAACCAAAGCATGGCTAAAGAATTTACAAAAATTAACATAAAAATAGAAATCATCTCAATGCTAATCATTGTTAGCAATAAATTTTTAGGTTTAAATCTATCCACTATAACTCCATTTATAGGTGCAAGTATAATAGAAGGTAAAAAAACAAAAATAGCTGAAAAACCTATGATATTTGCAGGTGCACCGAGTTCTTTAGTTAAAAGAGTAAAAACACCTACTTGAGAAAACCACGCACCAAAATAACTTATAAATTGTACTATTGCTAAAAGGCGAAAAGTTTTATTATTTTTAAGTAAAGACCTATAAGTCATGAGTATCCTATGAATATATGAAATTAAAGGGCTTGATTATATCGTCTTTAAGATTATTTTACATTTAAATGTTATAATAATCCTTTTTTATAAAAAGGTTTAAGAATGAGTAGATTAAGTAAAAAAGAAGCGTTAAATTTGCTCCAAAATGCACCTTTATATGAACTAGGTGCAATGGCTTATGAAAGAAAATTAGAGCTTCATCCTGAAAAAATAACTACTTTTGTGGTAGATAGAAATATAAATTATACAAATATTTGCTGTATTGATTGTGATTTTTGTGCTTTTTGCAGAAAAGAAAAAGATGATGATTCCTATATTTTAAAATATGAAGAAATAGGGCAAAAAATAGAAGAATTACAAGCTATAGGCGGAACGCAAATTTTATTTCAAGGCGGGGTGCATCCAAAACTTAAAATAGAATGGTATGAAGATTTGCTTTCTTATATAAAAACTAATTATCCAACTATTACCGTGCATGGTTTTTCAGCAGTAGAGATAGCTTATATAGCAAGAGTTTCTAAAATTTCTATAGAAGAGGTTTTAAAAAGATTACAAGTCAAAGGACTTTTTTCTATACCTGGAGCGGGTGCTGAAGTATTAAGCGATAGGGTGAGAGATATTATAGCACCACACAAATGTGACACAGCTACTTGGCTTAGGGTACATGAGAGTGCGCATAATATAGGTATGAAAAGTACTGCTACAATGATGTTTGGTACGGTTGAAAATGATGAGGAGATCATCGAACATTTTGATCATTTAAGAAATTTGCAAGATAAAACAAATGGCTTTAGAGCTTTTATTTTATGGTCATTTCAAAGTGAAAATACTCCTTTAATCAAAAAACACCCTGAAATCATCAAGCAAAGCTCTAATAGATATTTAAGATTGCTAGCTTTGGCAAGATTATATTTGGATAATTTTAAAAATTTACAAAGTTCATGGGTAACGCAAGGCTCTTTAATAGGCCAACTTGCTTTAAAATTTGGTGCAAATGATTTAGGTTCAACTATGATGGAAGAAAATGTTGTAGCCGCAGCTGGTGCAAAATACAGAATGAATCAAGAACAAATGATAGAACTTATTAAAGATATAGGGGAATTACCTGCCAAACGCGATACAGCTTATAATATTTTAGAAAGGTTTTAATGTTAAATTTAGACTTTAATGAAACTAAAATAGACATAATATATGAGTATGAAAATGAGCTTCCTGTAGTATTTTTTAAGCTCATTTTTAAAAATAGTGGAAAAATAGCAGAAAAACACAATAGAGGTTGTGCAAGTATGCTTGCTAGGCTTTTAAATGAAGGAAGTAATGATGAGTTTTTTAAAAGCTTAGAATACCGTGCTATAGAGCTTTATGCTAAGGCTAGTTTTGAACATTTTCAAATTAGTATTAAATGCTTGAAAGAACATTTTGATTTTGCTTTAGAAAAATTACAAGAATTATTTTTAAATGTGCGTTTTGATGAAAAAATCTTACAAAGATTAAAAACTTTAGCTTTGGGTGAACTTGCAAGTTTAAATACTGATTATGATTATCAAGCAAAAAGACTTTTGAATAAGAATGTTTTTAAAGATGAAATTTTTGCTAGTGGTCTTGATGGGACTAAAGAAAGCATAGAAAAGATTAGTTTAAAAGAATTACAAGATTTTATGAGTGAAAATTTAGTACTTGATAATGCTTTATTTGTTTTTGGTGGAGATATTAAAGAAGATGAAGTAAAGATTAAAGTAGAAAAAATTTGCCAAATTCTAAAAAGAAATGCCCCAAATCAAAACAAAAGCTACAAGCTCGTTGATGAGAGTATAGAAGTAAGTGAGCAAAAAAGCACTGAGCAAGCTTATATATACTTTTGCTCTCCATTTAATATACAAATTAATGATGAGAAAATGTATTTAGCTAAACTTGCTTTGTTTATTTTAGGTCAAGGTGGTTTTGGTTCGCGTTTGATGGAAGAAGTGCGTGTAAAAAGAGGCTTGGCGTATTCAGCATATGCTATGCTTGATGTAAATTTAAATTATAGTAGAGTTTTTGGGTATTTGCAAACTAAAAATGAAAGTTCTAATGAGGCTAAAGCTTTAGTTAAGGAAGTTTTTGAAAATTTTGTCCAAAATGGAGTCAATGAAAAAGAATTTCAACTAGCTAAACAATTTTTAGTAGGCTCTATGCCTTTAAGGTATGAAAACTTGGCTAAAAGACTAGATATAATGCTAAATGAATATTTGCATGGTTTAAAACTTGGAAATTTAAAAGAAGAAATGCAAAAGATTAAAAACACTACTTTAAATGAGTTAAATGACTTTATCAAAGCACATAGTGAAATTACCAAAGTGAGTTTTGCAAGCATAGAAAATGAAAGTTGAAGAAAAGGATTTAAAACTACTTCATGCTTTAGGGGTTAAAAATTGTATCGATTTGGCTTTGATTTTACCTAAAAAATTTGATGATTTTAGAATTTCAAAGTTTCCAAAAGATACATTTTGCACTCAAAATGTAAAAATTATTAGCACACAAAATCATCACTCCCAGCTTTTTATGCTTTGTGAGTGTTTAGAATGGGGTATAAAAGCAAATATAGTGATCTTTCATCCTAATAAGTGGCATTTTAAAATTTTTAAACATAATGCTTTGGTTTGTATCCATGCAAAGATGAATTTTTTTAATGGAATTTGGCAGTTTATAAACCCAAAAATAGTAAAAAACATAGGTCAAATAGTCCCTAAATACCAAATTAGTTCTATTAAAGATGAAAGCATAAAAAAACTTATTTTAAAATATGTCAATGAAGCTAACTTAAAAGCGCTAAATTTAGAACAAAAATACATTAATTTACTTTTAAATTTACACAATTATGATGATTTAACTCTTTATGAAAATTTTAATGCCATAGTTAAAGATTTAAAATATATAGAAATTTTTAATCATTTAAGGCGTTTAAAGGGTAAAAAAATATCACAAAATGCTTATAAAATAGAACTTTTTGATATAAGCTCTTGGCTTAAGGGTTTAGAATTTAACCCTACAAATGATCAGCTTTTAGCGATAGAAGATATTAAAAAAGACTTACAAAGTAAAGTTGCAAAAAGGCGTGTGGTAATGGGTGATGTGGGTTGTGGTAAGACTTTGGTTATACTTGCTGCAAGTTTGCTAGTGTATCCTAAAAAGGCCATTTTAATGGCTCCAACTAGTATATTAGCAGAGCAAATTTATCATGAAGCAAAAAGACTTTTGCCTGATTTTGTTAATGTATTGCTTTTAAAAGGTGGAAAAAAAGATAAAGATTTAGCAAAATTAAAAGAACAAGCCCATTTTATCATAGGTACACATGCGCTCATTCATCAAGAAGAATTTGAAGCAGTTTTAGTGATGATAGATGAGCAACACCGTTTTGGTTCTAATCAAAGACAAAAAATAAGTGAGCTTAGCAAAAACTCTCAATATGCTCCGCATATCGTGCAATTTTCTGCTACACCCATACCAAGAACACTTTCTATGATACAAAGTGAGCTTGTAAATTTTAGTTTTATTAAACAAATGCCTTTTAAAAAAGACATTAATACTTTTTGTATACAAGATAAAGATTTTAAATATTTGCTTAAAAAAATCGATGATGAGCTAGCTAAAAATCATCAAGTAATCATCATTTATCCTTTGGTAAATGAAAGTGAAAATATAGATTATTTATCACTAGAACAAGCACAAGGATACTGGATAAACAAATACAAAAATGTTTATGTAACCCATGGAAAAGATAAAAATAAAGATCAAATTTTGCAAGAATTTAGAGAAAAAGGCACGATTTTGCTTTCTACAACGGTGGTTGAAGTGGGGATTTCTTTACCAAGACTTAGTGTGATTGTTATTGTTGGAGCTGAAAGACTTGGGCTTGCTACCTTACATCAGCTTCGAGGTAGGGTGGGTAGAGTAGGGCTTGAGAGTTTTTGTTATTTATATACTAAGCAAAAAGAAATTCCAAGTCGTTTGCTTGAATTTGTTAAAACTTTAGATGGATTTAAAATAGCTGAGCTTGATTTAAAAAACAGACTAAGCGGGGATTTACTAGATGGTAGAGTACAACATGGCAATCATTTTAAATTTTTTGATTTTGCAGATGATGAAGAATTAGTTTTAAAAGCAAAAGAAAGTATCAAAAATATGGAAAAAGAAAATGGATAAACACTTTGAAATTTTAATTTCTAAAGGAAAGAAAAAACATTTTAACAAAGGGAATATTTTATTTTTTCAAGGTGAAAAAGCAAATAAAATTTACATTTTACTAAGTGGAAAAGTGCGTATATATAAGGTGAATGCAAAAGGTTTTGAGCTAACACTACACACTCTAACTCCGGTAAATTTTATAGCTGAAATGCCTGTGTTTGAGGGTATTGATTACCCAGCCAATGCAATTTGTGAGCAAGATTGTGAAATTAGTGTTTTTGATTTTAATGAATTTAAAAAATTATGCTTAGAAAATGGAGAATTTAGTTTTTTACTTTTGACTTCTTTAATCGGTAAAATTCGAATTTTAGAAAATTTTATCAGACAAAAATCTTTGGATTTAAAGTCAAGATTAGTCAGCTTTTTACTAGAAAATGAAGAAAAGCTACAAAATTTAAAACAAAAAGAAATCGCTGTGATTTTAAATTTACCCCCAGAATCTTTATCGCGTTTTTTAAAAGAATTAAAACAAAATGAGCTTATTTGCACAAATAAAGGTAAAATAGTAATTTTAAATAAAGAAAAAATGCAAAATTTAATTAAGTCTTTTTAAGTCTTATTTGTTACAATATTATATTTTAAAGTATGGATGGTTTCATGGATTTTGATTTTTTAGTCAAGTTTAGCCCTATGTTTATACAAGCTTCTTGGCTTACATTAAAACTTGCTATTTATGGGGTGTTTTTTTCATTTTTAGTAGGTTTATTTTGTGTGGGAGTAAGTTATTTTAAATTTTCCTTTTTAAACACAATTTGTAAAATTTATATAGAATTTTCAAGAAACACACCTTTGCTAATCCAACTTTTCTTTTTATATTATGCTTTACCTGAGTTTGGGATACACCTTAGTTCTTTTGCTTGTGCTGTGATAGGACTTAGTTTTTTAGGTGGTTCTTATATGGCTGAGAGTTTAAGAGCGGGTATGGAAGCGGTTAAAAAACAACAATATGAATCAGGACTTTCTTTGGGTTTGAGTAAATGGCAAAATTTCCGTTATATTATTATGCCTCAAGCTTTGGGTATAGCTATGCCAAGCATTAGTGCAAATATCATTTTTTTACTTAAAGAAACTTCAGTAGTAAGCATTATTGCTTTAGCAGATTTAGTATATGTGGCTAAAGATCTTATAGGGCTTTATTATAAAAGTAACGAAGCATTATTTGCTTTGGTGCTTTGTTATTTGATCTTGATTTTACCTTTATCTTTAGTGTTAAACCGTATAGAAAAAAGGTTAAATTATGTTTGAAATTTTAAATCAAGATACCTTTTTTAGACTAGCGCAAGGTTTAAAGGTTACTTTAGAGCTTTCATTGATTAGCGTTTTGATTTCACTCATAGGAGGAGTATTTTTTGGAATTTTAATGCATTCTAAAAACAAATTCCTTTATGTTTTTTGTCGTTTTATGCTTGAGTTTGTGCGTATTATGCCTTTGATTGTTTGGCTTTTTATAGTGCATTTTGGCTTGGCGAAATGGTTTGGATGGCATTTGAGTGCTTTGGGTTCAAGTATTATTGTTTTTAGTATTTGGGGTGTGTTTGAGATGATGGATTTGGTTAGATCATCTTTAGCAAGTATACCAAGACATCAGTATGAGTCAGGACTTTCACTAGGTTTTAATAAATTTGAAGTTTATCTTTTTATCATTATACCTTTATCTTTGAGAAGATTATTACCAATGAGTATTAATCTTTTTACAAGAATTATTAAAAGCACTTCAGTGATTTATCTAATCGGTGGTATAGAGCTTATTAAAGTAGGTCAACAAGTGATTGAGCTTAATTTATTTCAAAATTCTTATGCGGCTTTTGTGATTTATGGTTTGATTTTATTGATTTATTTTATACTTTGTTATCCTTTGTCAGTATATTCAAAGTTTTTAGAGAAAAAATGGAGCTAATATGAGCATTTTAAAAATACAAAATTTACAAAAATATTATGATGATCATCATGTTTTAAAAGATATTAATTTAGAAGTAAATCAAAAAGAAGTAGTAGTTATACTAGGTCCAAGTGGTTGTGGGAAATCTACACTTTTAAGATGTATTAATGGCTTAGAAGAAATGGCTGATGGAGCTATTTTAGTAGATGATGAGAAAATTGATAAAAATTATAAAAAATGGACTCAAATTCGTCAAAAAATAGGTATGGTGTTTCAATCTTATGAGCTTTTTGATCATTTAAATGTTGAGCAAAATATACTTTTAGGACCTTTAAAGGTGCAAAAAAGAAAAAAAGAAGAGGTTTTAGAAGAAGCAAAATACTGGCTTGATAGAGTAGGACTTTTGCATAAAATAAAAGCTTATCCTAAAGAATTAAGCGGTGGACAAAAGCAACGCATAGCCATAGTTAGAAGTCTTTGTATGAACCCTGAAATCATGCTTTTTGATGAAGTTACAGCAGCGCTTGATCCTGAAATCGTGCGTGAAGTTTTAGATGTGATTTTAAATTTGGCAAAAGATGGTATGACTATGCTTATAGTTACACATGAAATGGGTTTTGCAAGAGCAGTTGCTGATAAAATAGTTTTTATGGATGATGGTAAAATAGTAGAAATTTCAAATCCTGATGAATTTTTTGAAAATCCAAAGACAGATCGTGCGAAAAAATTTCTCAATTTGTTTGATTTTCATCGTTAATTTTATTTTTTTAAAATATTTATTTAAAAAAATAATATAAGGTTTAAAAATTTAAATTTTTAATCATAAGGATAAAACATGAAAAAAATTTTTCTTTTATCATTTTTGATGGCACTTTTTTTTAGTGCATGCTCAAATTCAAGCTCTAATGAAAATTCCATAGAGAAAATCAAACAGCAAGGTGTAATCCGTATAGGTGTATTTGGTGATAAACCTCCATTTGGCTACCTAGATGCACAAGGGAAAAATCAAGGTTATGATGTATATTTTGCTAAACGCATAGCAAAAGAGCTTTTAGGAGATGAGTCTAAAGTGCAATTTGTACTTGTTGAAGCAGCAAATAGAGTAGAATTTTTAGAATCAAATAAAGTAGATTTAATCTTAGCAAATTTTACAAAAACCCCAGAAAGAGAAGCTGTGGTTGATTTTGCATTACCTTATATGAAAGTTGCTCTTGGGGTGGTGGCTCCTAAAGGGTCAGATATTGAAACTTTAGATGATTTAAAAAATAAAACTTTAATTTTAAATAAAGGCACAACAGCTGATGCGTATTTTACAAAAAATATGCCAGATATTAAAACGATTAAATTTGATCAAAATACAGAAACTTTTGCAGCTTTAATTGGTAAAAGAGGTGATGCGTTAAGTCATGATAATGCATTGCTTTTTGCCTGGGCTAAAGAAAATCCAAATTTTGAAGTAGTGATTAAAGAACTTGGAAATCATGATGTTATAGCTCCTGCTGTAAAAAAAGGTGACGAAGCTATGTTAAATTTTATCAATGATTTGATTTTAAAATTACAAAATGAACAATTTTTCCACAAAGCTTATGATGAAACTTTAAAGCCGTTTTTTAGTGATGATATAAAAGCTGATGATGTAGTAATCGAAGGTGGCAAAATTTAATAATGCAAAAAGCTTTTAAAAATACCATCTATGCTTCTTTAGGTGGTATTTTAGAATTTTATGATTTTGTTTTATTTATCTTCTTTGCAAGTGTTTTTGCAAAAATTTTCTTTCCTCAAAATGATGATTTTTGGCCATTAATCTATACTTATGTAGCCTTTGGGGCAGGGTATTTAGCCAGACCTTTTGGTGCTGTTGTTTTAGCGCATTTTGCAGATATAAAAGGGCGTAAGAATGTTTTTTATATTAGTATGCTTTTAATGGTTGTACCAAGTTTTGTTTTGGCCTTTTTACCTACTTATGAAAGCATAGGGCTTTTGGCTACTTTTATGCTTTTTGTTATTAGGATAGCCCAAGGATTAGCCATAGGAGCTGAAGTTAGTGGTGCTTGGATTTTTGTGAGTGAATTTGTGAGTAAAAAAAGACTTGGTTTGGCACTTGGTTTTATTTCAGCAACTTTGACTTTAGGTTTATTGCTTGGAAATTTAGCGACTTTGACTATATATGCGTATTTTGATAAAGAAGAAGTAGAAAGCTTTGCTTGGAGAATTCCTTTTTTTATAGGAGGATTTTTTGGTATATTGGCTTTATTTTTACGCACGAAATTGAATGAAACACCAGCTTTTAAAAATATAAAAGCAAAAGAAAAAATTTTAAATTTCCCACTTTTGCAGGCTTTAAAAACACATAAAAAAAGTATGTTAATATGCGCTTTACTTACTGTGGTTTTAACAAGTGGGGTGGCTACTTTAATGATACTGCCACAATATTTTGAAAGCTTATTAGGAGTTAGCAAAACTACTGCTTTGTTATATCAAAATTTGGCCATAGTGATGATCATACTAGGAAGTTTAGCACAAGGATATTTAGCAGATTTTTTAGGACATTTTAAAATTTGTTTTATTTTTACTTTGCTTTTTGGAATTTTTGGCATTAGTTTTAGCTTTTATAATGAGTGGTTTTTGTTATTTTATTTGCTTGCTTGTTTTGCACAAGGTATTATAGCTTTTGCTCCTATTTTTATGACTCAAATTTTTACCACAGAGTTAAGATCGAGTGGTCTTTCTTTTGCTTATAATATTTCTTATGCGATTTTGGGTTTTATAACCCCTTTTATTGTTAATTTTGTATATAAGGAGTATTTTTATATTTATATTATTTTTATAATTATTGCTAGTTTGCTAAGTTGTTTTTTAAATAAATTTCTTATTAAATAATTATATATATATTTTTTAATATTTATTTTATAGATAATACTATTATATATACTACAAAATAAGGAATATTATATATGAAAATATGGACTCAAAAATATACCGCTTGGAATAGTATTATTGATATACAACATAAAAGCTTATTTGATTTAGCTAAAGAAATTTATTTTATAAAAAATAATCATGTAAATATTAATGAAGTTAGAATGCTTTCGATTGAATTTTTAAAACAACTTAAAGATCATGCAAAATATGAAGAAAAATATATGAAAAGGATTGCTTACCCATATATCGATATACATATAAAAGAGCATAAAAAAATTATGTCTTCATTAGCTTCTTTAGTTAAAAACACATCAAACATAAATGAATTTAAAACAAAATTTAGTGATTTTATAGATGATAATATTATTAAGCATATTTTAGAGGAAGATATAAAATATGCTAATTTTAAGAAAAAAGAATATGTTCTTTATACTTGTGGATGCTTAAATAAAAAATATAAAATTTCACATAATATGCATCTTAAAATTTTTAATGGTGCTAAGTATGATTGTAAAATTTGTCAGCAAAATATTCGATTGATTTAATCGGCGGCGGGGGTATATGGTAAATAATTTTCCCTCTTGGAGTGATGAATATTATTTAGGCAATGAAAAAATAGATTTACAGCATCAGAGATTTTTTGCTTTAACTTTAGAAGTTTTTAGACTTTCAAATAGACATATTTATAAAACAGAATTAAAAAAAAGTATTAATGGAGTTATTTTCATATATGAAAAATCATTTTGATGATGAAGAGGAATATATGAGAGAAATTAAATATCCATATTTAGATGAGCATATAATAATGCATAAAAATATTGTAAAATCTATGAAAAGTCTATTATATGAGTGTCGTAGTACTAATGAACTTAAAAATGAACTTTATAATAAGTATCATCATGGTTTTTTAATCATTTTAGTATACATGATATGAAAATAAGAGATTATGTTTAAAATTCATCTAATCAAAATTTATCAAAACAAAACGAGATGATAAAAAGCGAAGAAATATTTGAGTATATATGTGATTGTATTGGTGTTATCCATAAAGTGAATTATGATTTATATATGAAAATAAATTATTTAAATATATCTTATAAGTGCAGCAAATGCTCAAAAAAGTTGGAATTAAAATCAAACGCATAGAAAGTTATCTAGTTGATTTTTAAGTTAAATAGTATATCTAACATAGTAGTTTATTAATTCATTATCTTTTTCCGAGGTATGTTGTAGTAGAATTTATAGTTTGAAGCAACATAAACTACCGTCCGCTAAACTATTTTTTTGTTAAATTTATTAAAATTTATATTTTATTGCAATTACTATTTGTATATCAATAGCATTATTTTACAAAAATTTCTCTCTTTTTGATATTTTTATTTCACTTAAATAGTTGATTCTTGTAAGTTTTATTTTTATTTTGTCTTTAAATATTGTTTTTTATAAAAATTGTTTTATTTAAATGATATAATTTTTATTTTTAAATCTTTAAAGTAGTTTTAGGCAAAATGAACTTTTTCTTGTTGATATATTTTAATTTTAAGATGCTAAATTATTTCTAAATTTGTGATAATTTTATCCAAAAAATATATTATACAGTTTTTTAAGTAGATTTTAATTGACATGTGAGAAATATTTTATTATATCTCTTTAACTTTAAAATCCTTTTATAAGCTAAATACTAAAATAAGTATCCATCAATATTAAGATTTTTACTGAATGAAAAATAATAATTTTTGTTAATTTAAAAAGATATATTAGTAGTGGAATATATTTTGAAAAAATAAAAACTTTAAAATATAAACTATAACTTTGCTATAATTATACTTTATATTTTAGAGGTGTGAATGAATAAGATTTTACTACTAGCTGATGGACCTTTTGCGAAAGATTTTTTAAAGAAAATTTATAATAACAAAACCTTCAAAGAGTCTTTGAGTGTTGTGTATTATAATGATGATAGCGTAGACTTAGACTTAGAGAATGAACAAATTTCTTTTTTTAAATTTGATCCTACGAGTTTGATTAAGCTAGAAAATTTATTAAAAGAAAATTTTCATCAAGCTATTATTTATATGCAAGAAGAAGCAGATACATTAGCTTGCTATCAAAATTTAAGAAAATTACATCCAAGATTAAATATAGTTATTATGGATTTGTGGAATAGCCAAATTGATGATAATTTTTGTGAAGTAATTAATATTTATGATACTTTAAGTACAAGATTGACAGGTTGTTTGGATAATATGCCTTCAATGGCACAATTTATAGGGCTTGGACAAGGTGAGATTATGGAAGTTAAAATTCCTGCAGGATCAAGCTTTGCTTATAGGCACATAAGCTCTATTAGCCAAAAACGCTTTAAAATCGTAATGGTTTATAGAAATAATGAATTTATTCTGGCAAGACCTGGGCTTATTTTAATGCCAAATGATAGCATTTTAATCGTAGGTGATCCTAAAGTTTTGCAAAGTGTTTTTACTAATGTTAAAACAAGCTTAGGACGCTTTCCATCGCCTTTTGGAGATAATATACTTTGTATTATAGATATGAAAAAAATGAGTGAGTTTGCTATAGAAAAGCTTATTTTTGCAAGCTTGCTTTTGCATGTAAGAATCAATAGCAAAAAACTTTATTTTAAGGTGATTAATCCTACCTTAACTCCTATGTATTATAAACTTAAATCCTTGCATAAAAATAGCACTGAAGTGATATTTGACTTTGAAAGCACAAATATAAAAAACATTAAACCTTTTGTGGAAAATACTAGTATAGGTTTGCTAGTGGTGGAGGATTATCTTTTTGAAAAAGAAAAAAGTTTTCTTTTTACTTTAAAACTTCCTGTGTTAAAAACAGGTAAAGGGGATTTTGCAGATTTAAAATCTTCTGTAGTTTTAAGTTCAAATTTTGAAGATGTAGAGGGTATTGCTTCTATTATGCTTGATTTTAACAAGCAAATTCAACTAGGCCTTGCCTTGTATTATTATGCTTTAAAATTAAATAAAGCCGAAATTTTTGAATATCATCAGTATTTTGAAAGCCTTTCAAAACTTCATGATGAAAAATTACTTTTGATAGAAGAAAAAGAACATAATCCTATCAATAAATTTTCTTACAAACAAAATATATTGCATTTTGTACCATTTAATGAAAAAATTTTAGGAAACAATTTCAATAAAATTTTAAAAACGGATTTAAATACGATATATTATAAGATGAATAAAAATTATCAATTGTTTATACCATCATTGTGAGAAAATAATGCAAGTTAAGGTAAATTTAGATAAAAATACAAGTTATAATGTCTATATAAATGAGCTAGAAAAATTAAATTTTGATACTAAAGTAGTGATTTTAACTAATGAATTAGTAGCAAAATTACATTTAGATACACTTTTGAAAAAAATTCAAGCTAAAGAACTTTTTGTTATAAAAATCAAAGATGGTGAAGAGTATAAAAATTTACAAACTATAGAATATATCTTAGATCAAATGTGTACCTATAAGCTAGATAGAAAAAGTCTGCTTATAAGCTTTGGTGGTGGGGTGATCTCTGATATGGGTGGTTTTGTAGCAAGTATATATCAAAGAGGGATAGAATTTATCAATATTCCCACAACTTTACTAGCTTGTGTGGATGCAAGTGTGGGTGGTAAAACCGGGGTGAATAATAAATTTGGTAAAAATCTAATAGGCACTTTTTATCAGCCAAAAGCGGTGTATTGTGAGAGTGAGTTTTTAAAAACCTTACCTTCAAGAGAACTAGCTGCAGGTATGGCTGAATTTATCAAAATGGCTGTGGTTTTTGATGAAAAAATTTTATCTTTTTTAGAAAATTTAGACGAGGATAAATTTTTAAACGCTAAATTAGATGATATTATTTTAGCTCAAATCATCCAAAAAAGTATAGAACTTAAAGCTAATGTGGTTTCACAAGATGAAAAAGAAAGTGGCTTAAGAATGCTTTTAAATTATGGTCATACTTTTGCTCATGTTATAGAAAATCAAACAGGATATAAAAAGTACTTACATGGTGAAGCCGTGGCTATAGGTATGAACATGGCAAATATTCTAGCTTTAAATTTGGGGTTATTAAGCGAGCAAGAATGCCAAAGAGTACAAAAATTGCTTGTGAAATTTAAATTACCCATATCTTATAAAATTTCAAATATAGAAGAGTTTTATAATGCCTTTTTCTTAGATAAAAAAACACATTTTCAAAAGATTAATTTTGTTTTAGCTTGTGGTTTAGGAAAAGCTTGTATAAAAAATGATATATCCAAAGAAGATATTTTACACACTTTAGAGGTGTTTGCATGAAAAAAATTATATTGATTTTGCTCTTACCCTTTACATTACTTTTAGCGCAAGATGATATAGAGCATTTAGAACAAAAATTAAATGAATTACATAATAATTTAGCATATAATACTTGGATAATTAAATATAATAATTTTAACATTTACAGAAAAACTCAAGATGAAATTTTGGCTTTAGAAAAAGAAAGTTTAAAAGCTAATGAACGCAATAAAAGTATTATAGAAAGACAAATTTTAATTTTAAAAGAAAGACTAGAGCTTTTAAGTGAGTATAAAAGTGCAAATTTTTCTAAGATGGTTTTGGCACCTGAAGAAGTTGATAAAATAGATAAGCTAACTAATCCTTTAGCTATTATTTCAGCATACTCACATATAAAAAAATTAAGACGCGACAAAGAAGAATATGTCAATCTTTTAAATAGTTTTAAGCAAACTTTAGATGAGCTTATAAAAGAAAATGTTTTAGTAGCTGAAATAGCTAAATTATCTTCTAATAAAGAGCATGATGAATATTTAAAAATATCCAATCAAATGGTTAGAGATTTTTCACAAACTTTGCGTTTTGGAGAAATTTCTTATTCTGTGTATGAGAAAAAAATTCAAGAAGAGATTGAAAAAACAACAGCTTCAATTAAAATTCAGGGTGTAAGAGCTTTCAATATAGTTTTGGCTATTGTTATAGTTGTAGCCATAGCATTTTTACTCAAATTTATAGCTAGAAAATATATAGGTGATAATGATCGCTTTTATACAGCAAATAAAATCATTAATTTTATTAATATCAATGTAATTGTTTTAATCTTGCTTTTTGGATATATTGAAAATATTAGCTATTTAGTTACTGTGCTTGGTTTTGCTTCTGCTGGTTTGGCTATTGCTATGAAAGATATGTTTATGTCTATGCTTGGTTGGTGTGTGATAGTTTTTGGTGGAAGTTTTAGAGTGGGCGATAGGGTGAGAGTTTTTCAAAACAATACACATTATATCGGCGATATAATTGATATTTCGTTTTTAAGAATAACTTTGTATGAAGATATATCTTTACTAACTTATACAGATAATCGAAGAAGTGGTAGGATAATTTTCATACCAAATAACTTTATTTTTACCAATCTTATATCAAATTATACTCATCATGGGATGAAAACAATTTGGGATGGGCTTGATATTACTTTAACTTTTGATTCAAATCATCAAAAAGCCTTAGATATAGTAGAAGAAATCGTTATAAAAGCTTCCAAAGGCTATACAAAAATTGCAAAAGAATCCATGAATAAATTAAGAAATGAATATAGCATTAGAAATCCTAAAGTAGAACCTAGGTTTTTTACATTTTTAGAAGGTTATGGTATGAGAATTTCTGCTTGGTATATGACAAATTCTTATGCGGCCTTGGTTTTAAGAAGTAATATAAGTAAAGAAATTATCAATGAATTTAATAAACATGATGATATAAAAATAGCCTATCCATCACAAAATTTATATGTGGCAAAACATGAATTTATAGAAAATAAGGAAGATATTTGAAAAAAAAGGTATATTTTAAAACTTTTGGTTGTAGAACTAATATTTATGATACGCAATTATTAAAAACTTATATTAAAGATCATATTGTCACACAAAATGAACAAGAAGCTGATGTGATAGTGATAAATTCTTGCACGGTTACAAATGGTGCTGATAGTGGGCTTAGAAGTTATATTAATAGTGTAAAAAAAAATGGAGTTAAGGTTATACTTACAGGCTGTGGTGCTGTAAGCAAGGGAAAGGATTTTTTTGATAAAAAAGAAATTTTTGGAGTTTTAGGAGCTTCTAATAAAGATAAAATTAACGAGTTAATCTCACAAGATAAAGCCTTTTATGAGCTTGGAAATTTACGCTTTATTGATACAAAAATCGTAAGTAATTATGAAAATCACACTAAAGCTTTTGTAAAAATTCAAGAAGGATGTGACTTTGCTTGTAGTTATTGCATAATCCCAAGTGTTAGAGGTAAATCAAGAAGCATGCCAAGCGAGGAAATAATAAAACAAATCAAACTTTTGGCTCAAAATGGTTATAGTGAAGTAGTTTTAACGGGTACTAATATAGGAAGTTATGGTTTAAAAGATAAAACTACACTTGGAAAGTTACTGCAAGAAATAGGCAAGATTAATGGTATAAAAAGAGTAAGACTTGGGAGTTTAGAGCCTGCTCAAATTGATGAGAGTTTTAAAGAAATTTTAGATGAACCTTGGCTTGAAAAGCATTTGCATATTGCTCTGCAACACACTCATGAAAAAATGCTACGCATTATGCGTAGAAGATCACACACGCAAAATGATTTAGCATTGTTTAATGAGTTAAATCAAAAAGGTTTTGCTTTAGGAACAGACTTTATCGTGGCGCATCCTGGGGAAAGTGAGTTGATATGGCAAGAAGCTTTAGAAAATTTCAAACAATTTAAACTCACACATATCCATGCTTTTATTTTCTCACCACGCGATGGAACGCATTCTGCTTCTATGAGTGAGCGAATTAATGGTGATATAGCCAAAGAAAGATTAAATATTTTAAAAGATATAGTCGCACAAAATAATTATGAGTTTAGAAAAAACCAAAAAAATATTTTAGAAATTTTAGTCGAGAGTAAAAAAGATGGTTTTTATGAAGGCTATGATCAATTTTTTAATAAAATCAAAATTACAAGCAAAGAAGATATTGCTAAACAATGGATAAGTATTGAAAAATATGAATGCAAAGAAGATTGTAACTATATAAGGTTAGAGGATGAAAAATAAAAAGATTATCTTAGCTTCATTTTTATTGCTTTGTGTTTTTATATTGATTGCATTTTTAAAAAATCAACCAGATTATATTAGCAAGGCTGCTTATGAAGAGCTTTTAGAACAAAATTTAATCCAAAAGGCTATAGTAGAAAATAATGAAATATTATTAAAAAGCAAAGAAGGAAATTTTTTAATCGCTAAAGATGTAGTGGATTTAAATGCTTTGTGGCAAAAAATTCCCTTAGAATATGCTAAAGATTATGATTTGAGTGAGTTTTTTTTGATATTTATTTTACTTGCTTTTCTCATAAGCTTTTTACTCTTTCTTAATAAAAAAAACAAAGATAGGCAAAATTTACTTTCTTTGGAAAAAAATATTTTAGAAAAAAATGAACAAAATAACACCATACAAGATGTAGTAAGTGAAGTTAAATTTAAAGATGTAGCAGGGGTTGATGAGGCTAAGGTGGAGCTTTTGGAAATCGTTGATTTTTTAAAAAATCCTCAAAAATATAAAGATTTTGGCGTGAAAATGCCAAAAGGCGTTTTGCTAGTAGGCCCTCCTGGAGTAGGTAAAACCTTGATAGCAAAAGCAGTAGCAGGTGAAGCTGGGGTGCCATTTTTTTATCAAAGCGGGGCTAGTTTTGTAGAAATTTATGTAGGTATGGGCGCAAAAAGAGTAAGAGAGCTTTTTTTAAAAGCTAAATCAAAAGCTCCAAGTATTATTTTTATAGATGAAATTGACGCAGTTGGTAAAAGTAGAGGGGATTTTTCCAATGTAGAAAGAGATAATACTCTAAATCAACTTTTAACTCAAATGGATGGATTTGAAGATAATAGTGGTGTTATAGTGATGGCTGCTACAAATAAAATCGATCTTATGGATAATGCGTTATTAAGATCAGGGCGTTTTGATAGAAGAATTTTTATATCTTTGCCTGATTTTAAAGATAGAATGCATATTTTGCAAAATTATATGAAAGAAAAAAAATCTAGCGTAGATTTAGAAAAAATTGCAAAAGCTAGTGTGGGTTTTAGTGGAGCTGCCTTGGAGACTTTAGTTAATGAAGCGGCTATTAATGCTATAAGAAGAAAATCAGATTTAATAGAAGAAAATGATTTTTTTGCAGTGCTTAATAAAGTTTTAATGGGTAAAAAAAAGATTTTTTCTCTAAGCGACAAGGAAAGAAAAATTCAAGCCACATATCAAGCAGCTAAAGCCTTGTGTGCTTTTTATTTTGATGTTAAATTTGAAAAAATTACCCTAATTGAAGATAGGTTTAAAGAATATGAAAATACTATCAAATCAAAATCAGAATTATTAAATAAAATAAAAGTTTTTTTAGCAGGTTCAGTTGCTATGGAGCTTATTTTTAATGAAAGTTACACTAATGCACAAAGTGATCTTTTAAAGGTTAAAGAATTGCTCGTTTTTATGGAAACTTTCGCTATGGCAAATGAGGGTTTATTACAAGAGCAAAAGCAAGAAGTGAAAGAATTTTTAGAATTAATGAAAGAAAAAGTAGTGAGATTAGCTAGTATTCTTTTAGAAAATGAAAAAATAGAAAAACAAGATATAGAAAAAATCATAATGGAGTGAAAATGGTAAAAATAGGAATTTTAGTACTTTCAGATAGAGCAAGTAGCGGAGTTTATGAGGATAAATCCGGAGTAGAGATAGAAAAAATTTTAGATTCTTATATAAAAAATGAAAAAAGCTTTTATTATGAGCTAATTCCTGATGAGTATGATTTAATCATAGAAAAATTAGCTTATTTGGCAGATGAAGTAAAATGTGATTTGATTTTTACTACAGGAGGTACAGGGCCTGCTTTGCGTGATGTGACACCAGAAGCAACACAAGCAGTGTGTGATAAAATGCTTCCAGGTTTTGGGGAGTTAATGCGTGCAAAAAGCTTAGAATATGTGCCAACGGCTATACTTTCAAGACAAAGCGCAGGTATAAAAGGAAAATCATTAATTATTAACTTACCGGGTAATCCAAAAGCTATAAGAGAATGTATTGAGCCTATATTTCCTGCTATTCCTTATTGTGTAGATTTGATAGGTGGAGCTTATATTGAAAATAATGAAGAAGTAATTTCTGTGTTTAGACCAAAGAAAAAATAAGTCTAGTTAGACTTATTTTGAGGTTTCATAACCTTGTGATAAAAGTGCATTCATACCACCTTTTAAATTAGTAACTTCTATGTCATTTTGATCTAGTAAAGCAGAAGCTTTAGCACTTCTTGCTCCACTTCTGCAAACTATAGCGATAGGTTTTTTACTTGAAATCTTTTTAATTTCCTCGACGAAATTTTTATTTATACTGCCATCTTCATTGTAAAAGCTAATTTTAATGGCATTTTTTATAGTACCAGTTTGTACCCATTCACTAGGTTTTCTAACATCAATTACTTGATAATTTTCCAAAATATCCGCATTAATATCGATATTTTTAACTTCTGCTAAAACAAAACTAGCACAAAGCATTAAAGATAAAAGTATTTTTTTTATCATTAATTTTCCTTTTTTGTAGCTTCATAACCTTGTGATAAAAGTGCAACCATGCCACCATCTAAATTAGTGCATTCTATACCTAGAGCATCTTCTATCATCATAGCAGTATGTTTGCTTCTTGAGCCTGTAGCGCACACAAAGGCTATGTTTTTATTTTGATAATCTACTTTTTCTTTAAACTCTTGGATAAAGTTTTCATTCATAAAGCCATTATCATCGCAAAGTGCGATGAGTATAGCTTCTTTTATAACCCCATTTTTCCATTCGCTTGGGGTTCTTACATCTATAATGCAAAATTCGTGCAAAATATCTTTAGAAATAGCTATATTTTTCATTTTTCTAAAGCCTTGGAAACGATTTTGCTTAAGGCATTGTTAAATTCGCTAGGGTTATCTATACCCATACCTTCACTAAGTTTAGCCATATTTAGAAGAATATGTGCCATTTCATTAGCTAAGGTATCATTTTCTTTTAAGGCTTTTAAAATTTCATGATTAGGATTGATTTCAAGTATAGGTTTAACTTGCTGTTCTTGCCCCATTTGTTTAAGAATTTGTTGCATAGCAAAATCAGGTTTATTTTGATCATAAACAATACAACTTGGACTATTTGAAAGTCTTTGGCTAAGTTTTACCTCTTCAACTTCATCTTTTAAAACTTCTTTTATTTTGATGAGTAAGCTTGCAAATTCAGCCTTTTGTTCTTCGCTAGTTTCTTCACTAGCTAGATGGTTAATAGCGCTAAATTTTAAACCTTCAAATTCATTCATCATAGGCATAACTATGGTATCAATTTCCTCATCAAGCAATAAAACATTGATATTTTTTTGTTTATAGCTTTCAAGTAATGGAGAATTTCTTAAAAGTTTTTCATTTTTTCCACTAATATAAAAAATTTCATTTTGACCTTCAGCTAGGTTTTGTTTATACTCTTCAAGATCAATTAATTCTTCTTTGTTTGAGTTTTTAAAGTATAAAAGCTTAGCTATAGCGTCTTTATTTTCGCTAAAACCATATAAACCCTCTTTTAAAACTTTTCCAAAATTTTCATGGAATTTAAGATAATTTTCTTTATCTTTCTCTTTGAATTTTTTAAGTTCAGCTAGGATTTTTTTAACACTTGCTTCTTGAACGCTTTTTAAGATTTTATTTTCTTGTAAGATTTCACGACTAACATTAAGCGGTAAATCTTCTACATCAATAATCCCACGCACAAATCTTAGATAAGTTGGTAATAATTCTTTATCATCATCACTTATAAAAACTCTTTTAACATAAAGTTTTAAACCACTTTTATAATCTACTCTATAAAGATCAAATGGAGCTTGTGCAGGTATAAAGAATAAAGAATTATACTCTATAGAACCTTCGGCTTTTGTGTGGATATAAAGCATAGGTTTGTTTGAATCATGGAAGTTTTGTTCATAAAATCTTTCATAATCCTCAGCTTTTAAACTTGCTTTATTTTGTCTCCATAAGGCACTTGCTGTATTAATTTGAGTGTTTTTTAATTCTTTTTTAGGTTCTTTTTCGCCTTCTTCTAGTGGTAAATATTCTTCTTTTTCCATGAAAATAGGAAATTGTATATGATTTGAATATTTTTCTACTATGCTTTCAATGCGGTATGAGTTTAAAAACTCTTCATCTTTTAAATGCAAGGTTATGCAAGTGCCTTGTTCATCTTTATTTGCATCTTCTATTTCATAACCACTAGCATCAGAAGTCCAAAGATAAGCTTTGTCATCTAATGCTTTTTTGCTTAAAACTTCTATTTTAGAAGCTACCATAAAAGCAGAGTAAAAACCTACACCAAATTGTCCTATAAGTTGAGAGTCTTTTTTGGCATCACCACTTAAGTTCTCTAAAAAGCTTTTTGTGCCACTTTTAGCAATGGTTCCAAGATGATTGATTAAATCGTCTTTATTCATACCTATACCATTATCACTTATAGTTAAGGTTTTTGCTTCTTGATTGAAATTAATTTGAATTTTTGGCTCAAATTTTAAATTTTTATAAGCATCATCACTCACGCTTAAATAACTAAGTTTATCAAGTGCATCACTTGCATTAGAAATAAGCTCTCTTAAAAAAATTTCTTTGTTAGAATACAAAGAATGAATCATAAGTTGTAAAAGTTGATTAACTTCAGTTTGAAATTGCATTTATATCTCCTTTATTTAAAAATTAAAAAACCAATCCATACTGCCAAAAGACAAAGGATAACATTTAAAATAATATTTATAAAAAAGTGAAAATAATCACCATTTTGCAAAAATAACAAATTTTCATAAGAAAAAGTTGAAAAAGTTGTAAAGGCACCCAAAAAACCAGTGCTAATTAAATTTTTAGTAAAAATATGCACACCTTTAGAATTTACATAAGAAAAAAATAAACCTATTAAAAATGATCCTATTATATTGACCATTAATGTCCCATAAGGAAAGTTATGAGGAATGATTTTATTAAAAAAGTTGCTAGTAAGCATTCTGGATATGGCCCCTAAAAAGCCTCCAAAACCTACAGCTAAAATCGTACCAATCAAGCTTGTGACCTTTCGCTATCTAAGATTGTTTGCATTTTTTCTCTAGTTTGCTCAAGCCAATCATCTTTACTTGTATCAACAAGATCCAGAAATACCACTTTTAAAACACCACTATTTGCGCTAAAATTTTGGGTATCTAAAATTTTAGCTGAATCAACAATTACCACAGGCTGGACTTTTAACTTAAGCTTTTCACTTAAAATTTTAGCTCCGACTTTAAATTTTAAAAGTTTTTGTGTTTTAGATCTTGTGCCTTCTGGAAAAATGGCTAAAATTCTATCCTCGTTTAATCTTTCTTTGGCTTCTTTTAAAAGCTTTACTAGGCCTTTTGGACTTCTATCTATACAAATAATTTTTGGTTTTTTAATCAAAGTTTTAAAAACAGGGAGTTCGCCTAGTTCTTTTTTAGCTATCCAAGATATATTTTTTGGGCATAAATCTTCCAAAATAACTATATCTAGCAAGCTTTGATGATTGATTAAAAGCAAATTAGCTTGAGGGTGTATAGAACCTTGGGTTTGAATTTTATAGTTTATTACATATTTTTGCAGTTTTGACCATACTTTTCTGATTTTCCAAATTTTTTCTTGCGATTGCAATAATAAAAAGGCAATACATAAAAATATAATAGATAAAATAAATTCTACCCAAAATATTAAAGCTTTAAATCTTTGATAAATCTTCACTTTTCACCCAGCCTATTTTTCCATTATTAAATAAAATTTTTCTGTATTCATCTCTTGAATCTAACACTTCTACTTCTTGTTTGTATTTCCCAGAATAAAAATGAGTTGAGTTTAGAGTTGGTAAAATTTGTACTTTACTTTCAGCTTTTAATATAGCTTTATATATGTTATTTTGAGCTAAAAAACTTGCTATTAGAGCCAAAATTGCCAAACCTAAAGCCGTATAGCTTTTTTTAAATACAAACCATAAAGCGAAAATACCACACAAGCTCCATAAAAAAACTTGTTTGTAAAAATTAAAATCATTAGTTTTTGGATTTAAATCACTTTGTGTACTTATGCTATCTTCTTTAAGTTCTATTTTTAAGGAAAAATCTTTTAATTCTTTAGAATTTAAATTAAAGTAAGAAAAATCAAAACGCGTTTTACTTTTATCTAAAATAGCATAATAAAATCCACTTTGTTTTTCAAAATCGCCTTTAATAGCCTCTACACCTTGTTTTTGAATATCTTTTATGTTAAAACTTGCTAGATTTGTGTTTTCACCTGCAAGTTCTATAAATAAAATTATACTATCATTATCAAAACTACTCGCTTTTACTTGTTTAACTTCCAAATTGCTTGCAACTATATGTGAGTATTTATTAGAAGGAGCATCGATTTTTTTAAGTTTAATGGGCTTTATAATTAATGATGAGCTTTGAAAAATATGATCATTTCTGCTTAATGAAACGATGATTTTGTTTAAACTAGCATTTAAACTTTTAGCTTCAAACCATAATTTTGTATGATATGAATTAGCCTTTTGTTCCCAAATAGGATTAGGATTTATCCAAAGCATATCATCACTTTTTTCAAAACTCACATTTAAATCAAAACTCACATTAGTTGTGGTAATAACCTCAAGATCTATAGTAAAAGCCTCATCTATATAGGCTTCATCGGTGTATTCTTTTGCGTTTAATACTAAAGAACCTTGAGGGATGAAATTTTCATCATCGATTTTACTTTCATAATTACTCTCATCACTTGGAGCGATGGTTTGATAAATTTGCTTAGCTTGATCATCTAATTGATTGTAATTTTTTTCTAAAGTGTTATAATCTTCAAAAACACTATTTTCTTGAGCATATAAGTTAAAAGTTAGTAAAAAAAGACAAAAAAATTTGAAGGTTTTTAGCAATTTAAAAATCCTTCAAACATTTTAAGTCCTACTTTTGATCCAAGAATATCATCGCACATTCTTTCAGGATGTGGCATTAATCCAAAGACTTTTTTATTTTCATCGCAAATTCCTGCTATATCACTTAAAGATCCATTTGGATTGTTGATATATCTTAGTAAGATCATATCTTTATCTTCTAGCATTTTAATACCATCTTCGCTATTAAAATAATTTCCTTCTCCATGGGCAATAGGTAATTCTATGATATCATTTTTTTGAAAATTTTTCAAAAAAGCATTATTATTTGATACTACTTGCAATGCTTGCATCTTAGAAATAAAACTTAAACTATTGTTATGTTTCATAGCTCCTTTTAAAAGTCCAAGTTCTAATAAAATTTGAAAGCCGTTGCATATACCTAGAACATATCCACCTTTTTGAACATGCTCTTTAAGTGTTTTTATAGCAGGAGCAAGTTTTGCAATAGCAGCACATCTTAAATAATCTCCATAAGAAAAACCTCCAGGTAATACGATTAAATCTGCACTAAAATCTTGTCTTTCATGCCAAATGATTTCAGTTTTTACCCCTAATTTTTCAAAGGCATAAGCTGTATCAAACTCACAATTAGTTCCAGGAAAACGAATAATAGCTACTTTCATAATATTATCTCATAATCTTCTATCACAGTATTTGCAAGTAATTCTTTACACATTAAATCAACTTGTTTAAAAGCTTCTTCTTCATCATCACAAGCTATATCAAAACTAATTTGTTTTGAGGTTTTAACATTTGCAATATTATTAAAATCCAAAGAATGCAAAGCCTTTTCTATGGCTTTGCCTTGAGGATCTAAAACCCCATTTTTGAGTGTGATATTTATAGTTACTTTCATTATTTTTCCTAACTTAAAATTCTTTTTAAGACTTCTTCGTAAGCCATTTTTACATTACCTAAGTCTTGTCTAAAGCGATCTTTGTCTAATTTTTCATTAGTTTTGCTATCCCAAAATCTACAGCTATCAGGACTAATTTCATCAGCTAAGATCATATTTCCTTCATTATCAATACCAAATTCTAATTTAAAGTCAATCAATCTTAAGCCTTTAGATTCAAAGAATTTTACTAGAATAGAATTGATATGTCTTGCGGTATTTTTGATTAATTCTAAATCTTTTTCACTTTTTACTAGATTTAAAATCAAACAATGCTCATCATTGATGATAGGATCACCTAAATCATCATTTTTATAACAAAACTCAACTACAGCAAAAGGTAAAATCGTGCCTTCTTTAATGCCTAATCTTTTTGTTAAAGATCCTGTAGCTACATTTCTAGTAATAACTTCAATGGGTATAATATTACATTTTTTAACAATTTGTTCTTTTTCGCTGATGGTTTCTACTAGATGGGTTTTAATGCCTTCTTTTTCTAAGAGATGAAAAATTTCAGTACTAATTTTACAATTTAATGCACCTTTTCCTGCTTCATTACCCTTTTTTTCTGCATTAAAAGCTGTTAAATCATCTTTAAATTCTGTGATGAGTAAATTCTCATCATCAGTTTTAAACATTTTTTTACCTTTTCCTTCATATAAAAGATCTAATTTCATAGCCATTTTACTCTCCTTTTGTAATGTTTAAAATTTTAATTGCATCTATTGCGGTTTTTAGTTGTATGTCATTATTAATTTGTTCTTTGGTAATGATATTTTTATCTTCTTTGTTGTCTTTTTTCTTTTCTTGATGTCCGATTTTATCTAGTTCAGCTTGTAAGTGTTTTTTAAGATCACTTTCTTTGATTTCAAAGCCGTGATTTTCTTCTTTACTTACTTTTCCTGGAAATACTTCTATATCAGGATTAACTCCAACAGCTTGTATAGTTCTACCACTTGGTAAATAATATTTTGCTATAGTAAGTCTCAAGCCTTCTTTACCTTTTTCATCCATAGGTAATATAAGTTGCACACTACCTTTTCCAAAGGTTTTTTCTCCTATGATAATAGCGCGTTTAAAATCCTGCAAAGCCCCACTTACAATCTCGCTCGCACTTGCACTGCCACCATTTACAAGCACTACTAAAGGTGCATTAGTGATTTTTTTACTAGGATTTGCTTTAAATTCTACATTCTCGCTTTCAATTTTACCTTTTTGTGAAACGATTACTCCTTTATCTACAAAAAGATTTACTAAACCCACTGCTTGATTTAAAATACCGCCTGGATTGGTTCTAAGATCTAGTATAATTCCTTTTGTATCAGAATGTTTTTTGATCGCTTTACTAGCTTCATCTACAACATTTTTATCAAAATTAGTCACTCTTAAATAAAGTAAATTTTCATTTTCAATTAATTTTGTATAAACACTATCTACTTTTATGATATCTCTTTTTAAATTTACATCAAATGGCTTTGCATCGCCTTTTCTATAAATAGTTAGAGTAACCTTTGTTTTAGGCTCTCCACGCATTTTAGAAACAGCTTCATTTAAAGTCATACCTAAAGTTGATTCGTTATTAATTCTTAAGATAATATCATCAGTTTTAATACCTGCCTTATCCGCTGGACTTCCTTCTATAGGAGCTACAACACTAATTGCTCCATCTTTTTGGGTAATAGTAAAGCCAAGTCCACCAAATTCCCCATTAGTTTGTTCTTTAAGCTCTTTATAACCTTTTTCATCTAAGAAGGAAGAGTGGGCATCTAAATTTGTAAGTAAACCTGCTATGGATTTATCAACCAAATCTGTATAATTAACATCATCAACATAATATTGTTCTATGATAGACATAGTTCTTGTAAGTTTAGATAAAGCTTCTATTTTTTTTTCTGCTTCGCTAGGAGCAGGATTTTTAGCTTGCAAGTTAGTAAAAATAAAAGAAGCGGTTATTAAACTACAAATGCTAGCTGCGATAATAAGATTTCTTTTTGTCTTCAAAGGAAAAACTCCAAAATAAATATGAATTCATAAAATAATTATCTAATTTTAGTTATTTTTGCTTAAAAAATCGTAAATAAAGTAAATATTTTTATGATATTAGCGTGTATATATAAAAAATTATTTATAAATATAACTAAATAAACTTGACAATAATAGACTAAAGTTATATAATACACTTCATATAAAAGTAAAAAGGAGTAAAAATGGCAAATATACAAGATTTTTTAACAGATTCTATGCTTTCAAATATAGAAAGTACAATTTCTTTGGCCATTCATTCTAAGAATAGCGAAATAAAACCTTTGCATTTATTATGGGCTTTAAGTGTTGATAGCTCCAGTTTGCTTAATCAAGTTTTTAATAAATTAAATGTTTCTAAAGAGGCATTTGAGTTAGAAGTAAAAAGTAAAATTTCATCTTTTCCTACTAGCTCAAATGTAAATAAAGACAATATTAAATTTTCAAATGAATTTATTAATTCTTTAGAAAAAGCAAAAGGCTTGGCTTTAGAAAATAAAGATAGTTATTTAGCTGTGGATATGTGGCTTGTTTCAGAAAGTGCTAGCGGGGTTATTAAGGAACTTTTGTCTAAATTTGTAGATTTAAATGAGTTTAAAAAAGAATTGGAATTTATTAGAGCAGGAGCTAAAATAGAAACTAAAACAAGTGATGAAACACTTGATTCTTTATCTAAATTTGGTATTGATTTGACTATGAAAGCTAAAAACAATGAGCTTGATCCTGTTATAGGTAGGGAAGAAGAAATTCAAAGATTAATGCAAATTTTAATCAGAAAAACTAAAAATAATCCTATTTTATTAGGTGAGCCAGGGGTAGGAAAAACTGCTGTGGTGGAAGCTTTAGCACAAAGGATAGTAAAAAAAGATGTTCCTACTTCATTGCAAAATAAAAAAGTTATAGCTTTAGATATGAGTGCTTTAATAGCAGGAGCAAAATACAGAGGTGAATTTGAAGATAGATTAAAAGCTGTTGTAAATGAAGTAATAAAACATAAGAATGTAATTTTATTTATAGATGAAATTCACACCATTGTAGGTGCAGGTGCAAATGAAGGGAGCATGGATGCAGCAAATATTTTAAAACCTGCTTTAGCAAGAGGTGAACTCCATACTATAGGTGCTACAACCTTAAAAGAATATAGAAAATATTTTGAAAAAGATGCAGCTTTACAAAGAAGATTTCAGCCTGTAAATGTAGCTGAACCTAGTGTAAATGAAGCTTTGGCTATGCTTAGAGGTATAAAAGAAAAATTAGAAATTCATCATAATGTAACTATTAATGATAGTGCTTTAGTGGCAGCTGCAAAGCTATCTAAGCGTTATATAGCTAATAGATTTTTACCTGATAAAGCGATTGATTTAATTGATGAGGCTGCAGCGGAATTAAAAATGCAAATAGAAAGTGAGCCAAATTCTTTAAGAAAGGTTAGAAAGCAAATTGAAAGTTTGGAAGTAGAAAATGAAGCTTTAAAAATGGAAGAAAATGAAGCTAATGAAAAAAGATTGGAAGAGATTAAAAAAGAATTAGCAAATTTAAAAGAAGAGCAAATCAAACTTAATGCCAAATTTGAAAATGAAAAAGCAGTATTTAATGGCATAAGTGCAAAGAAAAAAGAAATCGATACTTTAAAAAATGAAGCTATTTTGGCTAAAAATAAAGGAGATTTTCAAAAGGCTGCTGAAATAGAATATGGCAAAATTTTAGAGTGCGAAAAAGAGGTTTTAAATTTAGAAGAAAAATGGAAACAAATGACCCAAGAAGGAGTTTTGCTTAAAAATCAAGTAGATGAGGATTTAGTAGCTGGTATTTTAAGTAAATGGACAGGCATTAGTGTGCAAAAAATGCTCACTTCTGAAAAACAAAAATATTTACATATTCAAGAGTATTTACAAGAAAGCGTCATAGGGCAAGATGAGGCTTTGAGTGCTTTAGCTAAAGCTATTAAGCGTAACAAAGCAGGGTTAAATCAAGCAACTAAGCCTATAGGAAGCTTTTTATTTTTAGGGCCAACTGGAGTAGGTAAAACAGAAAGTGCGAAGGCTTTGGCTAAATTTTTATTTGATGATGAAAAAGCTATGGTGCGTTTTGATATGAGTGAATTTATGGAAAAACACAGTGTATCAAGACTTTTAGGTGCACCTCCAGGATATATAGGGCATGAAGAAGGTGGGGAATTAACTGAAGCTGTTAGAAGAAAGCCTTATAGTGTGATTTTATTTGATGAAGTAGAAAAAGCCCATAAAGATGTATTTAATATACTTTTGGGAATTTTAGATGATGGTAGGGCTACAGATAGTAAAGGCGTAACGATTGATTTTACTAATACTATCATTATCTTAACTTCTAATATAGGTGCAAATTTTATTATGGAGTTAAAGGGCGAAGAAAAAGAAAAAGCTATCAAAGAAGCTCTTAGAAACTTTTTTAGACCGGAGTTTTTAAATCGTTTAGATGATATTATCACTTTTAACCCTTTGGGAGAAAGTGAAGCTAAAAAAATAGTTAAATTGCTTTTTAATACCTTGCAAAAAAGTCTTGAAAATAGGGGTATTAAAGCAAGCTTGAGTGATAATGCTGCTAGTTTAATAGCAAAAGTTGGTTTTGATGTAGATTTTGGCGCAAGACCATTAAAAAGAGCTTTGTATGATATGGTAGAAGATAAATTAAGTGATATGATATTATCGGATGAATTAAATGAAAATGATGAGATTATTATAGATTCTAAAGATGATGAAATCATCATTGTTAAACAATAAGCAAGTGTAATACTTGCTTATTTAGAGTAAAATTATCTTAATAATACTAAATTGTAAATACTTCGTATATTTGATTAAAAAATTATCATTTTTTATCTATTCTTAACAATAAATATTTTAAAATCTTTAATGATATTTCTATAATTTAAGGAACAACAAATGAGTGATTTAGATATTTTTAATCGCCGTTTAGACGCATTAGAAAAACTTCCTCTTTTGAAAAATGAGATTTCTATCTCTAAAGCCTTAGAGCAATCAGGTTTTTCAAGAAGAGATTTTATGAAATGGGCTAGTGCTATGACTGCATTTTTAGCATTACCTGCTAGCTTTACTCCAGTAGTTGCAAGAGCTGCTGAGCTCAGTGATAGACTTCCAGTGATTTGGCTTCATATGGCTGAATGTACAGGATGTTCTGAAAGTTTATTAAGAAGTGATGCTCCTACCATTGATAGTTTGATTTTTGATCATATTTCTTTAGAATATCATGAAACTATAATGGGTGCTGCAGGTTGGCAAGCTGAACATAATCTTGAAGCTGCTATGGAAAAATATAAAGGTAGATATATCTTAATGGTAGAAGGTGGTATACCAACAGGTGCTACAGAAAACTTTTTAACTATAGGACCACATGGAAAAACAGGAAGACAATTAGCAGAACAAGCCTGTAATGATGCTTTAGCTATTTTTGCTATAGGTACTTGTTCAGCTTTTGGTGGTATCCAAGCTGCTAGACCTAATCCAAGCAATGCTGTAAGCTTAAGTAAAGTAACAAATAAAACAGTTATCAATGTACCAGGTTGTCCTCCAAGTGAAAAAAATATTATAGGTAATGTGATTCATTACATATTGTATCAAACATTGCCAGCACTTGATGCCTATAATAGACCAAAATGGGCTTATGGGTTAAGAATTCATGATCTTTGTGAAAGAAGAGGACGCTTTGATGCGGGTGAATTTGTGCAACAATTTGGTGATGAGGGAGCAAAAAAAGGATATTGTCTTTATAAAGTAGGTTGTAAAGGCCCTTATACTTTTAATAATTGCTCAAGAGAGAGATTTAATCAACATACTTCATGGCCAATCCAAGCAGGACATGGTTGTATAGGCTGTTCTGAACCTGATTTTTGGGATACTATGGGACCTTTTGAAGAAGTGATGGCAGGAAGATTATTTGATACTGTTTATGGCTTGGGTGCTGATAGCATTTCAGATAAAATTGGTATAGGTGTGCTTTGTGTAACAGGCGTAGCTGTTGCTGCGCATGCTGTAATTGCTTCATTAGAAAAAAATAAGGATTAAAAATGTCAAAAAGAATTATTATAGATCCACTTACTAGAATAGAAGGACATTTAAGAGTTGAAGTAGTGGTTGATGAAAATAATGTCATTAAAGAAGCATATTCAGGATCGACTTTATGGAGAGGGATTGAAACTATTGTAAAAGGTCGTGATCCAAGAGATGCAGGCTTTTTAACTCAAAGAATTTGTGGTGTTTGTACTTTTTCACATTATAGAGCAGGGATTATCGCAGTAGAAAATGCTTTAGGTATTACTCCGCCACTAAATGCAGTTTTAACTAGAACTTTAATGAATGCAGCTTTATACATGCATGATCATCCTGTACATTTTTATCAACTTCATGGTCTTGATTTTGTTGATGTTGTAAGTGCTTTAAGTGCTGATGTAAAAAAAGCAAGTGATGAAGCATTTAAATATACTGATATGCCTTATGCAACAGGTGCAGATAAGCTTTTAGAAGTTCAGCAAAGACTAAAAACCTTTGTAGATAAAGGAAATCTTGGACCATTTGCAAATGCTTATTATGGACACGCAACTTATCGCTTTACTCCTGAGCAAAACCTTATTGCACTTTCGCATTATTTAGAATGTTTAAGAATTCAAAGAACAATAGCTCAAGCTATGGCGATTTTTGGTGCTAAAAATCCTCATCCACAAAGTTTAACAGTAGGTGGTGTAACTTGTGTTATGGATCTTTTAAACCCATCAAGAATGGCTGAATATATGACTAAATTCCAAGAAGTAGCTGATTTTATTAATCGTGCTTATTATCCGGATTTAATCATGGCAGCTAAAGCTTACTCTAAAGAAGCAAGTGTATTAAATGATGTAGGGGTAAATAACTTTTATACTGAGAGAGAATTCCAAATTTCAAGTGATGAATGGTTGTTTGAAGGTGGTATTATTAGAAATGGTGATTTGAGTAAGGTTGAAGAAGTAGATGAAGCTAAAATCACCGAAGAAGCTACAAGATCATGGTATGCAGACAATGAAGCTTTACATCCTTATGATGGTAAAACTAATCCAAACTATACAGGCTTAATTGATGGTGAAAGCATTGATGATAAAGGCAATATGGTTCATAGTAAGGTATTTGATATTAAAGGCAAATATAGCTGGATTAAAGCTCCAAGATATGAAAATTTACCTATGCAAGTTGGACCATTAGCAAATATTTTAGTAAATTATGCTAAGGGTAATAAAATTGTAGTAGAAGCGGTTGATTCTTTCTTAAAAGCTACGAATTTACCAGTTCAAGCACTTATGAGCACTTTAGGAAGAACAGGAGCTAGAGCAATTGAAGCTAAAATTATTGCTGATCATGGTTTAAAAGCATTTGATTCTTTGGTTGAAAATTTAAAAACAGATGAAAGCACTTGTACTACTTATGTAATTGATAAAAACAAAGAATACAAAGGTAGATTTATGGGAAGTGCACCTCGTGGTGCGTTAAGCCATTGGTGTAGGATTAAAAATGGTGTAATTGAAAATTGGCAAGCAGTAGTTCCTTCTACTTGGAATGCAAGTCCAAAAGATGCAAATGGAGTAGGTGGTAGCTATGAACAATGTCTTATTGGTATGAAACTAGCTGATGTTAAACAGCCTTTAGAAGTAATAAGAGCTATTCACTCTTATGATCCTTGTATAGCATGTGCAGTACATGTAATGGATACTAAAGGTAATAATCTTAGCGAGTATAAAGTTAATGTAAATTTATAAGGAAAGGACTTTAGTATGGATTCTAAACATTCCTTAAAATCAAACAGAAAGGCTGAATACGAATTTAGTATCGGTCTTCGTTTTACACATTGGTTAAGAGCGGTTGCAATCGTGATTTTAGTGGGGACTGGGTATTATATTTCTTATGTATTTCAATCTCCATCTATTTCATCTGAACCGACTTTATTTATGCAGGCAAAATATCGCATGGTGCACCAAATTTTTGGTTTTATCTTAATAGCTTGTGTGATTTTTAAAACATATTTGTTCTTTTTTGATTCAAAAAGTGATGGTGAGAGAAAGAGTATAAAAGATATTTTTAATGTAAAATTATGGATAGAGCAGATTAAATTTTACATTTTCCTAGGAAAGCACCCGCATTTACAAGGTGTATACAATCCTTTGCAATTTGTAACTTACCTTTTCTTTTATCTTGTTATGTTTGGGCTTATTTTGACAGGATTAATCCTTTATATGCATGTATATCATGAAGGCTTGGGTGGATTTTTATATAATATCTTAAGACCTATTGAGGTAATGTTAGGTGGATTGGCTGATGTTAGAACCTATCATAGAATTTTAATGTGGGTTGTGTTGATTTTTGTTCCAGTGCATATTTATATGGCTGTATTTAACTCAGTTAAAGGTAAAGATGGTGCTTTAGATGCTATCTTTAGTGGTTATAAATTTGTAAGAGAAAATCGTTGAAACTTCTAGTTTTAGGTATTGGTAATATTATGTTTGCAGATGAAGGCTTAGGCGTTCATCTTTGCAAACTTTTAGAAAAAAATTATAAGTTTTATCATGAAAAAGACTCGGTGAGTTTTGTAGATGGTGGAACTTTGGCTTTACAACTTAGCTATATTATAGCCGAATATGATGAAATGATTGTGATTGATTGTATTGCAGCAGATGATGCTAAGATTGGAGATATTTTTTTCTTTCCTTATGATGCAATGCCAAAAAAAGTTAATTGGAGTGGTAGTGCGCATGAGGTTGAAATGCTTCAAACTTTACAATACATGGAACTTATGGGAGATTTACCTAAAACTCAAATTTTAGCTTGCGTGCCAAAGCGTATAGAGCCATTGAGTTTTGAACTTTCAAAAGAAGTCTTAAATGCTTTAGAAAAAATGGAGAAAATTTTACTTGATTTTTTAGAGAAAAAAGGCTTTACTTACAAGAGAGTTGCTAATTATAGTATACAAGAGCTTGCTCTAAATTCTTATAAAAGCTAAGCAAAAAAGCTTAGCTTAAATTCTAATCATCAAATTTTTGTCCTAAGAAATTTCCATTTACATCAGTATAAATTTCCATCATATTATTAAGTTTAAATTTATAACCTTGAATTTCTTTTTCAACTTTAATTATACTTGCATTTGGGTGCATTTTTTTAATCGTTGCTAAAACATTTGGACTTAAAAAAGAAGTATCAATTGGTCTGTATTTTGCATCGATTTCTTTCCAATCTCCATTGATAAAAAACTCAAGCTCAGTTCCATTGTCTAAATAAACATCAAAGCTATCAATATCTTGTTTAACTAAAGCAATGTTTGAACCTGTAAAATGTTTTTGTATGAAATTTTTAGAATTTGCTGGTAAAGCATTAACTCCTACAATCATATCTTGTGCAAAAACAAAACCTGCAGTAACTAATGTTGCTAAAGCTATTTTTAATTTCATTTTTTATCCTTTATGTTGAATTATTTATGAAATCATATTGCTATTGAGTGAATTTTGTGTGAACTTAAAAGAAATAGCAAGTATTTAATTGTATAATGATAAAAAAGTTTTTTAAAAGGATAAATAATGTATAGGTTTGCACCATCGCCTACTGGAGATATGCATATTGGAAATTTAAGAGCAGCTTTATTTAATTATATTAAAGCAAGACAAGAAAATTCTGATTTTATTTTGCGTATTGAAGATACGGATAATGCTAGAAATATAGCTGGAAAAGAAGAAGAAATAAAAGCTATTTTAAAAGAATTTGGTATAACTTGGCAGCATTATTATGTACAAAGTGAGAATTTGAAATTTCATCGTCAAATGGCTTTAAAGCTAGTAAGTGAAAAAAAAGCTTTTGCTTGTTTTTGCACTGAGGATGAATTAGCTCATAAAAAAGAACTAGCTAAAAGTAAAAATCAAGCATATAGATACGATGGTACTTGTGAAAAACTTGCAGATATTGATGTATTAAATTGTGAAAAACCTTTCGTAATCCGTCTTAAAAAACCTCAATCGCAAATGAAATTTATAGACTATATTAAAGGTGAGATTGGTTTTAATCCTGAAGATATTGATAGTTTTGTGATTATGAGGGCTGATAAAACCCCAACTTATAATTTTGCTTGTGCGGTTGATGATATGCTAGAAGGTGTTACTTGTATTATAAGGGGCGAAGATCATGTTTCAAATACTCCTAAGCAAGAACATATTAGAGCAAGTTTGGGTTATGATAAAAGCATGACTTATGCACATTTGCCTATCATTTTAAATGAAGAAGGTGTTAAAATGAGCAAAAGAGAGGCTCATTCTAGTGTAAAATGGATGCTTGATAATGGATATTTAGCAAGTGCTATTGCAAATTATTTAATACTTTTAGGTAATAAAACTCCAAAAGAGATTTTTACTTTAGAAGAAGCCATAGAATGGTTTGATTTGAAAAAAGTTTCAAAATCTCCTGCAAGATTTGATACTAAGCGTTTAATGCAAATTAACCGTGAGCATATAAAAATGCTTGATAATGATAAATTAAATTCTTTATTAAATTTAGGTAAGGATGTAGCTGAGCTTGCAAAATTTTATACTCAAGAAGCTAGCACGCTAAATGAGATAAGAGAAAAAATACAAGCAATTTTTGCAGTTAAAAATTATAATGAATTTGAAAAAGAATGTAAGTTGATTAAAGAAGTTTTAAAAGATTTAGATCTACCTCAAGAATATGATGAGTTTAAAAAGATTTTGATGGAAAAAACAAATTTAAAAGGTAAAAATTTCTTTATGCCTTTGCGTTTGGTATTAACAGGAGTTACTCACGGACCTGAAATGAGTGAAATTTATACTCTAATCAAGCCTTTTGTTAAAGAAATTATAAAGGAGTAAAATGGGAGTTGGAACAAGTTTGATTGTATCTTTGGTGCAAATTTTTTCTTTAGTTATTGAAATTTACGTATGGATTATAATCATTGCCGCATTGATTTCTTGGGTAAGGCCTGATCCATATAATCCTATAGTGCAAATTTTATATCGTTTAACTAATCCTGCTTATGCTTTTGTAAGAAGGTTTATTCCTACTACTATAGGGAGTATTGATTTAGCACCTTTGATTATTATTTTAGGATTAAAATTTATCCAAATATTTTTATCAAATTTAATTTTAGGAAGTTTATAAGTGTTGAAAAAAAGTGTAGTGTTACTTTTAGCTGGAGTGGTTTTTGCAAATAGTGCGATGTATTCTTATAAAGAATTAGAGCAAAGACCAAATTCTTTAGCTAAGGATTATTATTTATATCGTTTATTAGAAAAAAATGAATTTAAAAAAGAAGAAGTTGAAGGTTTAAAAGAACATATTTATCGTTATGCAGGGCGTATTAAAAATGCCATTGAAGCTATTATTCCGCCTTTGGGGTATAATAAAGAATATGAAGCTTGTTATAAATTTAATACGCAAAATATCTTAGATGCTAATGCTACTTGTCAGCTTATAAGATTAAATAGTTTAACTTTTATACAAGATCTTAATGCTTCAGTGCGTAATGAGATGAAAAAAAATATCCCACAGGATAATCCAAATTTAACAAAACTTTTAGAAGCTTTTGATGCTAAAGATCCTCTAAGTTATGCGGTTTTAAATTATGATAGTGCTAATTTTTATAAAATCTATAATTTCTTAAAAGATAAAAAAGATTTTTTCTTAGAAAAAGATTTTGTAAATGAATTAGCTAAAGAAAAAGAATTTACAAATTTTGTAAAAGAAATTATCATTAAGAAAAAAAGTCCATTGATAAGAAAATCTCTAGTCAATGTAGATGCAAATTTAACTTTTCAAGATAATGCTTTTTATCTAGGTGTAAATGCTATTTTAGAAAATGACGATAAAAAAGCATTGGAATTTTTTCAAGTAGCAAAAGATACTTTTAAAAGCAAACCTTTAGTAGATAATGCAAATTTTTGGCTATATTTGATCACTCAAGATAAAAAGTACATTGATGAGCTTGCTCAAAGTGATTCTTTAAATATTTATAGTCTTTATGCAAGAGAGTTAAAAGGCTTGCCTTTACCTAAAATAGAAGAATTAAAGCCAAAAAAACAAAAAAATAATTTTGATATGAAAGATCCTTTTGCTTGGCAAAAGCTCGCAAAAGAAATTACAAAAGGCACTCCTAATGAGCTAGAAAAACTTGCAAAAGATTTTTATACCAAGGAAAATATCGCTATTTATGCCTATATTAAAGAAAGGGCCGAAGGTTTTAAAAAACATTATTTTATTATGCCTTATTTTGAATATTTAAAAGATTATTCTACGCAAAGAAAAGCTATGATTTTAGCTTTAGCTAGACAAGAAAGTCGTTTTATACCAACAGCCATTTCAACTTCTTATGCTTTGGGTATTATGCAATTTATCCCATTTTTAGCTAATCATATAGGCAATAAAGAACTGCAAATTCCAAATTTTGATCAAGATATGCTTTTTGAACCAAAAACAGCTTATACTTTTGCAAATCATCATTTAGATTATTTAGAATCTAAACTTAATTCCCCGGTTTTTGTGGCTTATGCTTATAATGGAGGTATAGGATTTACCACTAGAATGCTCAAAAGAGAAGATATGTTTAGAGTGGGAAAATATGAGCCATTTTTATCAATGGAGCTTGTTCCTTATGCAGAAAGCAGGGTATATGCTAAGAAAGTTTTAGCTAATTATGTTGTTTATTTGCATCTTCTGAACGATAATACACCGATTTCGAAATTTTTTGAAACTTTAACTCAAAACACTGATTCTCAAAACACAAATCAAGTTTTAAAATAGGTTTTTGCACTAATTCATCAAGAGTGATTTTGTAATAACTTGCATAATCACTCTTAATGATATATTTAAATAATTTATCATTTTGATCTAAGGTTTTTATATTAGTTTTTTCTCCATCTATGAGTATTGAAATTTGTTCTTGTTTGATGTTGATATTTGGTAAAAAACTAAGTATAAAAACTTCTTTTTGACTTTTTTCATCTAATACAGGGTTTAAATAGCTCAATAAAGCAACTACTCTATTATCTTTATAATTAAAATTAATTTTTTGTGCATACATTAGAGTTTGGCTTTTTAAATTAATTTCACTTTGCTCTTGGGTTTTATTAGAGCATGCGGTAAAAATAAGTGTTAAAAAAATAATCATATAAGCTTTTTTCATATTTTTGTTCCTAATTTTTTTATAATTATAAGCTTTTAACTTTTAAAAAGATATAATTTCATTTATTTTATTTGATTTAAGGAAGTTATGAAAAGATTAGCAATGGCTTTTAGCGGGCCTTCCAATTCAGGTAAAACGACTTTGATTACTCAAGTTGCTAAGTATTTTATGGAACAAAATTATAAAGTATGCATTATAAAACATGATCCAAAGGATAAAGCAAGCTTTGATATAGCAAAAAAAGATAGTTTTAAATTTTTTCAAAGTGGTGCTGATGTAATGGTTTTAAGTCCTACAAGGACAACTTTATTTGCACATTCTCCAAGTACTTTAGATGAAGCTATTTCTAAACTAGGAGAATTTGATTTTTTATTTATAGAGGGCTTAAAAACCTTAGATATGCCAAGAATTAGCGTTTTTTGTAAAGAAGTAGATGAGAGCTATTTTGCTTATTCTAAGGCTATTGCAAGCTATGAGAAAATTGAAAATAAAAATTTAACTTGGCTTTATTTGGATGATTTGGAAAGTATTTGTGATTTTATATTAAAAAATTCAAAAAAAGTATAGAGGTAAAATATGCAAGAATTAATTGACGATATACAAAAAGCAGTGATTGAAATTTCAAAAGAACTTAGATATTTAAAAGATTTTGATTATACCACTTCTCAAAATGCCACAGGAGATAATCAATTAAAACTTGATGTGAAAAGCGATGAGATTATCACTAGAATTTTAAAGCAAAGCAAAGGTTTAAAAAGCTTAATTAGCGAGGAAAAACAAGAGCAATTGCTAATCAATGAAAATGAAAAATATGTTGTTGCTTATGATCCTTTAGATGGTTCTTCTTTAGTAGATGTGAATTTTGCTATAGGTTCTATTTTTGCTATTTATGAGCAAAAGGCTAATGCAAAAAATCTAAAAGCAGCAATTTATGCTATTTATGGCGTGCGTTTAGAGCTTATAGTGTGTATAGACACTCCTAAGCTTTATAGATTAAATGAAAAAGATGAATTTGTTTTTGTTAAGGATTTAAAATTAAATGAAAAAGGCAAATTAAATGCAAGCGGTGGGACACAAAAAAATTGGTCAAATACTCATAGAGCTTTTATAAAAGCTTTATTTGATGAGGGTTATCGCTTGAGATATTCTGGTGCTATGGTGAGTGATTTGCACCAAATTTTACTCAAAGGTGGAGGGTTGTTTTCATATCCTGCAACAAGCGATGCACCAAATGGAAAATTAAGAGCATATTTTGAGGTGTTTCCTTTTGCTTTTATTTTTGAAAAAGCAGGAGGATTTTCTACCAATGGAGAAAATGATTCTTTACTTGATTTAGAATTTGAAAAAATTCATGCAAGTACGCCATGCTTTTTGGGTTCTAAATATGAAATTGAAAAACTAAAACAAGCTTATAAAGGTTTTTAATGGCTGAAGTTAAAGATGAATTTGAGTTGGCTTTAGAAGTTAAAAAAAATGAACTTCAAGCTTGTCAAAACGAAAAAAAATTAAAATCTTGTTTACCTTGCTCTATGATTTTTGAGTGTTCTTTAAGAAAAGAGTATATAGAAGCAGTTTATAAGAGTATGTCTAAAGGTAAAGAAGGTGGATTTGATTTTTAATAAAGGTTGAAAATGCGTTATATTACTACCCCGATATATTATGTAAATGATGTGGCTCATATTGGTCATGCTTACACTACGATTATAGCAGATACTTTGGCTAGATTTTATCGCTTACAGGGAGAAAAAACATTCTTTTTAACAGGCACAGATGAACATGGTCAAAAAATAGAGCAAGCTGCTAGCGTTAGAAATTTTACCCCTAAAGAATATGCAGATGAAATTAGTGCTAAGTTTAAAAAACTTTGGGATGAGTTTGAAATTTCTTATGATTATTTCATTAGAACTACGGATGAAAATCACAAATTAAGCGTTCAAAAAGCATTTAAAAAAATGTATGATAAAGGTGATATTTACAAAGGAACTTATGAAGGCTTTTATTGTGTTTCTTGTGAGAGTTATTTTACCCAAACTCAGCTTGTAAATGAGTGTCATTGTCCAGATTGTGGTAAGAAAACACAGCTTTTAAAAGAAGAAAGTTATTTTTTCAAGCTTTCTAAATATCAAGATCAAATTCTTAAATGGTACAAAGAAAAAGAGCCGATTTTACCTAAAAATAAGGCTAATGAGTTGATTTATTTTGTAGAAGGTGGCTTAAAAGATCTTTCCATTACAAGAACGAGTTTTGAATGGGGTATAAAGCTTCCAAAAGAACTAAATGATGAAAAACATGTGGTGTATGTTTGGCTTGATGCTTTGATGAATTATGTGAGTGCTTTGGGCTATGGACTTGATGATGAAAATATGGATCTTTGGCCTGCTCATATACACTTTGTAGGCAAAGATATTTTGCGTTTTCATGCAGTGTATTGGCCTGCGTTTTTGATGAGTTTAGAACTTCCTTTACCTAAATTTATAGCAGCACATGGTTGGTGGACTAAAGATGGTGAAAAAATGAGCAAATCTAAAGGCAATGTAGTAGCGCCTAAAGAAGTAGCAGATACTTTTGGTTTAGAAGCTTTTAGATATTTTTTACTCAGAGAAGTTCCTTTTGGTAATGATGGGGATTTTTCGCAAAAAGCATTAGTCACTAGAATCAATGCAGAATTAAGCAATGAGCTTGGAAATTTATTAAATAGAATTATCGGTATGAGTGCTAAGTATTCTCAAAATATTATTGAGTGTAAAGATGTGAATTTGTATTTTAATCAAGAATTAAATGAATGCAAAGAGTATTTAGATAATGCAATCAATGCTTTGGAAAATATCCAGCCAAATCGCTATTTAGAGGAACTTTTCAAGGCTTTATCTTTAGCAAATTTAAGTATTAGTAAATATGAGCCTTGGAATTTGATTAAAAATAATCAAACGCAAAAAGCTAATGCTTTAGTGGCTTTATGTGCTAATATTTTAACAAAAGCAACTATTTTACTTTCAGCTGCTATGCCAAAGACAGCATTAAAAATTGCAAAGGCTTTAAATTTTGAAATATCAAACGAAAATTATCAAAAACTAATTTTAAATAATCAATTATGTGATTTAAAATCAAGTGCATGTGAAGCTTTGTTTCTAAAAGTTGAATTAACCCAAGAAAACAAAAAAGAAGAAAAATTAGAAGAGAAGTCAAATTTAGCTCAAATTAAAATAGATGATTTTAAAAAAATCGAAATCAAAGTAGCATTAGTAAAAGATTGTCAGAATATAGAAGGCAGTGAAAAGCTTTTAAAATTTCAACTTGAACTTGAAAATGGCGAACTAAGACAAGTGCTTTCAGGTATTGCTAAATTTTATAAAGCTAGTGAGTTAATAGGCAAGCAAGTTTGCGTAATTACAAATCTAAAAAAAGCTAAAATTTTTGGTCATGAAAGCCAAGGTATGATTTTAAGTGCTCAAAAAGATGAAAAATTAGTTTTGATAAGCCCGCAAGGCTTTATCGAAAATGGAGCTTTAATAGGCTAGATGAATATTTCTAACTTTATCGAACTTATTAATGCTCGAGTTTTAAATTATGGAGCAACTTCTAGTGTTTATGATTTTAGTATAGATTTAAATAAAGTCAAACAAGCAAGTGTTTTTTTTGCTAAAAATAATGAACAAGCAAGCTTTGCTATAAAACTTGGTGCTTATGTTATAGTAAGTGAGGAAAGATTAAAACTTGAAGATAAAGATGTGTTTTATCTTCAAGTTGATGATTTAGAAGCAACTATTTTTAGACTTTTTAGATTTTTAAGTGAAGAAAAATCTTATGAATTTATATATTGCAATCATGTAGAATTAAAATTTGCAAAGGCATTTAATTTTAAAGTCTTAAATTCAAATATTTTATTAGATTTTGATCTTTTAAAAAATTCAAAAGAAAAAACTTTCTTTTGCTCTGATGATGAAAAATTTATTTTAAAACTTAAATCAAATTTTCATACTTTAAAAGCATGTAAATACGAAATTTTAGGCTCTAAATCTTTATTTCAAACGAGTTTGCTTTGTAAAAATTTGTATTTTAAAGATTTAAAATTTGCATTTTTTTATGCAGATATTTTTGCTAGATTTATTGATTTTGCTGAAAAGCAAAATCTATCTTTTAATTTTAATGAAAAAAAGTTAGATCTTTTTAAGGCATATTTTTTAAACTCAAAAAATGAAATTTGTGCTTTTGGTGGAAGTTCTAGAGTAATTTTACTTGTGGAAAATGAAAAAGATTTTGAATTTATATGCCAAAAGCTCCAAGGCATTAAAGATTTCAAAATAGCATTAAAAAATTCATTATTTTGCGATTTTTCTTATATAAATTTGAGTGAATTAAAGAATTTTTTTGATTTTAAATATTGCCTAATCAAAGAAAGCGAAGAAGAGTTTTTGGAATATTTTTTAGCACAAGAGAAAAAAATTAGTTTATTTGATTAAAAAAATATCAACTTTAAAAAGATATATTTACGATTTTATTTTATTAATTTAAGGAAAAAAATATGAAAAAATTTTTATTTTTAAGTTTATTTGCTGCAGCTGCATTAAATGCTGAAATTTTAGTTTATGGTCCAGGTGGTCCTGCTCCTGTTTTGAAAGAGCTTGCTAAGCAATTTGAAGAAAAACATGGAGAAAAAGTTATTATTAATGCAGGACCAACACCTAAATGGATAAAAAAAGCAAAAACAGATGCTGATATTATTTATTCAGGTAATACTTCTATGATGGATGGTTTTGTTAAAGCAATGCCAAAACAAATCAAAATACAAGATGTTCAAGTTTTAAATGCTAGAGGCTCGGGTATGATTGTAAGAGCAAATAATCCAAAAAAAATTAAAAAATTTGAAGATCTTTTAAAAGATGGTGTTAATGTTATGGTGGTTGATGGAGCAGGGCAGGTTGGCTTATATGAGGATATGGCTTTAAAAACAGGAAAAATTGAAAACCTAGAAAAATTAAGAAAAAACATTAAAGTATATGCTAAAAATTCAAAAGCAGCGGTTGATGAGTGGAAAAATAATCAAAATATCGATGCTTTAATCATTTGGACACATTGGATTAAAGCAGTTGGAGAGAAAGAAAATAAATTTATTTTAGCGGATAAAAATTCAATCATTTACAGAGCGGCTGAAATAGTTCCAACGCAAAAAGGTTTAAAAAATCCAAAAGTAGCTGAATTCATCAAATTTACACAAAGTAAAGAAGCTCAAAAAATTTGGAAAAAAGAAGGTTGGGTAGCTAAATAAAAATCAAAGCATTTTACAAAAAGTAAAATGCTTTTATAGTATTATTTTTCGTTAATTTCTGCTTCGATGCTAATTTGTACTTCATCGCTAAGTGTTAAGCTAGAAGTATCAGGAGCAAATTTGAAATCACTTCTTTTAATTTGTCCTTGTAGAGTAAAACCTGCTTTTTCTTTGCCACTATCTGTTTTAATAACGCCGCCAATTTCAGTATCTAAAACAACATCTTTGCTTACTCCAGCAATGCTTAATGAGCCATACATTTTACCTTTTTCATTAGAGATTTTTTCATATTTACTCATAGTAAAAGTAATGTTTGGATGAGTTTTTGCTTTAAAAAAATCATCTTGTTGTAAATGCGCATCTCTTGCTTTATTTTCTGTGTTTATAGAAGCAACTTTTATATTTGCTTGAAGTTTGTTAAATTCAAATTTAGCACTATCAAAATCAATTACTGCATCATAATCTTTAAAATTTCCATTTACATTACTAATTTGTAAATGTTTGATTTTAAAAGCTACATTTGTGTGTGCTTTATCTAAACTAAATTCTTTACTCAAAGCACTACTTGCCAAAATCGAAGCAGCTAAAAATGAACCAAATAATATTTTTTTCATGTTTTCTCCTTAATGTTTAAAAAAGCAAATTATACAAACTAAAATAAAATGAAAGTAAATTTTTAAACATATTCTATAAAATCTTTTACATTAGCCTCTTTAAAGCCTTTTAGTCTTAATAAACAACTATCACATTTACCACAAGCTTTATCTCCTCTTTCATAGCAAGACCAAGTATATTCTAAGGCTACCTTTTCTTTTAGGGCTAATTCAACTATTTGTCCTTTACTTAGATGAACTAATGGGGTTTTTATTTGTACTTTGCAAGTTTTTGTTGTACCTTTATTAATAAATTCATTGGCTTTTTGTATAAATTTCGCACTGCAATCAGGATAACCACTGCTATCTTCTTGTACCACTCCTATAAAAATACTTTCACAATTTTCCTTTTCAGCTATAGCACCTGCGATAGATAAAAAAATACCATTTCTAAAAGGAACATAGGTGTTTGGGACTTCTTTTTCATGTAGTTTTTCTTTGGGAATTTCTAAATTTAAATCTGTTAATGAGTTTCCTCCAATATTTGCTATAAATGACACATCTAAAATATATTTTGTTTTTATGTTAAGTTTTTCACAAATTTTATTAAAACATTCCCTTTCTTTAAGCATGGTGCGTTGGTTATAGTCAAAATGTAAAGCAATGATCTCATATTCTTCTTTTTTAGCTAAATATGCACATAAAGTACTATCCATACCACCACTTATAATACAAAGAGCTTTTTTCATGCTTTTCCTTAATTTTGATATAATTTGAAATTATAAAATCAAAAGGATAATAATGATTTTTTGTGAAGAAGAAATGGATATTTCTTTTCTTGAAAAAATAGCCCAGAAAATGAGCGATCAAAATATAGAGCTTGTTTTGGTAGATGAAAGAGTTATGCGTGAGATTAATTTTAGTCAAAGAGGTATAGATAAAACTACAGATGTGTTATCTTTTCCTTTGATACAAAATTGTGAAAATTTACTTGGCAGTATTGTGATAAATTTAGATGAAGTAAGTAAAAAAGCAATGGAGTATAAACACAGTAATGAAGAAGAGATGGCATTACTTTTTATACATGCTATGCTTCATTTACAAGGATATGATCATGAGGTAGATCAAGGACAAATGAGACAAAAAGAACAAGAATGGATTGAATATTTTAAGCTACCAAAAAGCCTGATAGTAAGAGTGCAAGAGGAGTAAATATTTAAAAAATTTTAGCTTATGTGTGGGTTATATACCTATAATGAAAATACATTTATGCTAAATATTTTAGGAAAAATTTGATATTTGTTTATCTAATTTGACAAAGAGTAGTACTAATTTTGATTTTGTCCAAACAAAGTAAAAGAGCAATATTTAAGGTGAGAAAATCAATACGGAGCCTATGATAAAGCTCCTTATTTTAAAATTTTTATAAGTTTTGATAAGGGTTAAAGCCTTTTTAGAATAAAATTTAAAACTTGCTTATTTGATCTTAAGCAATTTTAATCGTCAAATTTTTGTCTTAAAATAGTTCCATTATCATCAATATAAAGTTTCATTTGATTATTAAGTTCTATTTTGTAATATGAAATTTTTCTTTCTATTTCAATAATCGCTGCATTTGGATAGGTATTTTTAATGGTGTTTTGTATTGCTAAAGGTAAAATAGCATAATTTAAAGATCTGAAATTTTCGGCTTCTTTAAATTCTCCATTGAGTGAAAACTCAATTTCACTTCCATCACTTAAATAAATTTCGTAAGAATATCCATCTTGTTCTACTAGACCAATCTCTGCATTAAAGTAATCTTTAATAAATTGTTTGATATTTACCGGCAAAGAATCAGGTGCTATGACTATACCAGCATTAAGAGTATTTAAACTAATCAAAAAAGCTAAAGCTAGTTTTTTCATTTTTAACCTTATTGTATTTTTGACGATATTGTATCTTATTAATGTGAATTTTATGTGTAAGCTAGAATTTAAATAGCTTTTTGTTATAATTATCAAAAATACAAAGTAGGGCAATGGTAGCTTCATTTTTAATCGCTTTTAATGTTATTGTATTTATTTTTGTAAATTATCTTTATTTTGGTTCTTTAAATTTAGATACTATTTTGGGTTTAAATTTATTTTTTTTTCAAGGATTTTACTGGCAAATTTTAAGCTCAATATTTATGCATGGAAATTGGCCTCATTTGATTTTAAATATGATAGTGCTTTTTCAATTTGGTTCTATGCTTGAAAAATACTTAAAAAGTTTTAAATTTGCCCTGCTTTATTTAATCGGTGGAATTCTTTGCTCTTTGCTTAGTGCTTTTTATGTGTATTTAAGTTTTGATGGTAGTTTTGTAAATGTAGTGGGTGCAAGTGGTGCTATATGTGTTTTAATGGGGTATTATGCATATTTGGATAAAACCGCCACCAAAGGACTTATTGTGGCTATATTGTTAATGAGTTTTGTGCCTATTTTTATGGGTGTTAATATAGCTTGGTATGCACATATTTTTGGCTTTATATGTGGATATGCTTTGGGTAAATTTAAGGTTATAAGATGAAATATATCTATTTTATTCGTCATGCTAAAGCTCAAAAAGAAAATTACGATCAAGATTTACAACGAGAACTTAGTTCTAGTGGAAAAGATGATTTAAAAACTATGATTTATAGGATTAAGGATTTAGAATTTAAAGCTCAAAGCATTATCTCAAGTCCTGCTAAGCGCTGTATAAAAACAGCACAAAAACTCTGCAAAAGCTTTTCTTTAAAAGAAAAAGATATCAAGATAGAAAAAAGCTTTTATGATGGTAATTTAAAGGATGTGTTAAATTTTATAAAAGAATCAAAAGAGAGTAGGGTAGTGCTAATTATGCACAATCCTTTATTGCAAGAACTTTGTGAGTATCTAGCTCATATAGATTTAGAAAACTTTCCAACTTCTGCTATTTTATGTATGCAATTTGATATAAAAGAATTTAAAGATATAAAAGAACACAGCGGGGAAGTTGTGTTTTTTGATTATCCTAAAAGTCAAGAAAATAACTAATCTACATTTTTAAACTTCAAATTTATTTAAGCAAAAATATAAACTAAAATTTAGTTGAAATGAAAAATATACATCTTTAGTCTTTTATAGCTGCATAAAATAACTTATAATATTTTTCAAAAAATTATACTTATTTTTTTATGGATAAATTATTTTCATCCAAAAAATAAAATGCTTTAAAATACTATATTATAGGTATTTTTAAATATATTTTACTTATGTATAAACAGATAAATATAAAAGTTTGAAAATTATAGTTTTCAATACAAAATATATATAATTTCAATATTTTACTATTTATCATATAATTTTACATATATATTAAGTTTAAGTTAAAATATTTTTATAGACTAAAAAAGTTAAAATGATGAGTAAAAAAAAGAAATTAATACAAAAGTTTAACTTGTGTGGAGTTTTTGATTTTATTTGGATTTTTGAATTAATCTTGAAAGTTGTTTTGCTAAAAGTTTAGCACTATTTTCATTTTTGCTAAGTTTTTTCATATTTTCTCTAAATTCGTAAAGTCTTTTTTCTTGTGCAAAGTCGTTATTTAAAGTATTATCTTGTTTTGAAATATTGTTTTGTTTTACTTGCTTTTGCGCGGTTTTTTTCTTAAAAAACATATCATCACCCTATTTTGTTTTTATAATTATAGCTTGATATTTTTTAAGTAAGATTTTTTTATAATTTTTATATTAATTTTAAAAGGAAAAAAATTGAAAACCATAGGTTTAATAGGCGGAATGAGCTATGAAAGCACACTTAGTTATTATGAAATTATCAATAAATTAACAAATGAAAAATTAGGAAAATTACATAGTGCCAAGATAGTTTTAACTAGCGTTGATTTTGAAGAAATAGAAGAATGTCAACGAAAGAATGATTGGCAAAAAGCAAGTGAAATTTTAACCCAACATGCCCTACTTTTGCAAAAAAGTGGAGTTGATTTTATATTAATTTGCACTAATACTATGCATAAATGTTATGAAAATATACAAAAAAACATTCAAATTCCTATCTTACATATAGCTAAAGCTATGCTTTTAGAACTTCAAGAGCAAAATATCGATAAAGTGTTGTTATTAGGGACAAAATACACTATGCAAGAAGATTTTTATAAACAACTTTTAATTAACTCAAAGATTGAAGTTTTTATTCCCAAAAATGATGATATTTTAAAGCTTAATGACATTATTTTTAATGAACTTTGTAAAGGTATTATAAATGAAAAATCAAAAAGATATTTATGTGATTTGATTGCTCAATTTTCGGAGGTTCAAGGAGTGATTTTGGGTTGTACTGAACTTGGTTTGATTATAAAAGAAAACTCTAAAAAGCTATTTGATAGTGCATATATTCATGCAAAAATGGCTACTTTGAAAGCTTTGGAGAATGAGTGATGAAATATCCTCTAGATTGTGAAGAAAATTTTGAAAAGTCATTTTTATTTTGGCTTTGTAGATATGTGAAATTTAAACTTAATTCTTTATCAAATAAAGAATTAAAAGACCCTCAAGCCTTGGCTGTAGTAAATTTAGCCTTAAGTAAGGGTGTTAAAAATATACAAGAGCTTGATGCTTATGTAAAAAAAGCAAGAAATGCAGGACTTAGCGGTGTAAATACATATTTTAATCCTTTGAAAAAACTTTATGAGTATTTGTTATTTTATAAGCTTTATTCACTAAAACAAATCGATGAAGAGCTTTTAGTAGAAATTTTAGCAAGTATTAGTGCTTCTTTGTCTGATGCGAGTAAGAAAAACTACCGTATAGCTGTGATTAATTTTTTTGCATTTTTAGATAAACAAAACGAAGAAGATCAAAAGGCGCACATTTTTGATATTAATCTTAAAAACTGGGCGGGTATAAGTGGTTCTAAGGGAGTTAAGCTACCTGAGTATATGAGTGAAGATGAAGTGAGTAAATTTTTAGATGCTATTGATAATACAGATTTTAAAAGTAATACCATACGCAATCGTTTGATTATTAAAATTATCATTTTTACAGGAATTAGGGTTAGTGAAGCTATTAATATAAAATTAAAAGATATTAGCGAAGAAAATGATCTTTATATTATACGCATTAGAGCTAAAGGTAATAAATACCGCGTTGTGATGATTAAAAAAGAGCTTATAGAACATCTTTTAAAAGATGTAAGGGTAAATTATCTTTCTTATGATGGACTTTTATTTGTCAATCGCAATGGCAAAGCCCTAACCCAAGCTTATGTTTCGCGTATAGTAGAACAAATTTTATTTAAAGCAGGAATTCGCAAGCAAAAAAACGGAGCTCATATGTTAAGACATACTTTTGCTACCCTACTTTATAAAAAACAAAAAGATTTAGTTTTAGTCCAAGAAGCACTAGGGCATGCGAGTTTAAATACTTCAAGAATTTATACGCACTTTGATAATGAAAAGCTAAAATTAGCTGCAGAGGTAGCCAAAAAACTTCACGATAGAACCTAGATAGTTTTATCTAGTATTTTTTAATCACTTATTCTTAGTGTTTTTTGGCATTTAAAAACACACTAAGAATGATTAAGGCAAAAGCAAAAAGATCAATCACACTATAAATAGTTCCTAAAAATAAAAAACTCATAAAAGCAGCAGCCACGGGTTCTATACAAGCTATCATACTAGCTTTAAAAGCCCCTATTAATTCAACTCCTTTTAAATATAAACAAAAAGCCCCTATTGTGCCTATAAATACAATCGCGCTCATAGCCAAAAAGGAATTTAAAGAAAAATCATGTTTTGGGATATTTCCTTGCAATAATACAAAAAGCAAAAAAGAAGCAAATAAACTAGCCAAACCCATAATTAAAAATAAGCCATATTTTGCTATGATAAGCCTAGCACTCAAAGAATAAAACGCTACTCCAAGAGCTCCAAAAAAAGCCCAAATAATACCTCTTATATCAAGTTTTAATGTATTAATATCTCCATTTGTTATAAGTAAAAATAAAGCAAAAAGTATTAAAAACAAAGCGATTAGTTCTACTTTTTTAGGAAAAATTTTATTTTTAAAACACATAAAAAGCATTATGATTAATGGTGCGTTGTATTGTATCATCGTGGCAGTTCCTGCATCGGTATAATAAATAGCTTTAAAATAACCATATTGAGTTATCAATAAACCAAAGATAGAAAAAATTAAAAGAGAGCTAAGTTCTTCTTTTTGCTTTAGTAATTTTAGTTTGAAATTTTTTACACCCAAAATTATTAAAATAACACCAGTAAAAAGCAAACGATAAAAACTTACCCATTCAGCAGAATAATGATTTTTAAACAAATACTCAGCCAAAACCCCACTTATGGCCCAAAATATCCCACCAAGTATGACTAGAAAAACTCCCAAAAAACACCTTTAATCTTATTAATTTATATAATATTTGTAGTAAAATATTATTATATCATTATGTATATATTTTAAGGAAAATTAATGACTTATTTAGAGATTGATGGTGTTGAAAAGTTAAATGGAGAAGTGATAATAAGTGGTGCAAAAAACGCTGCACTTCCTTTGATAGCTTCAAGTATTTTAGCTAAAAATGAAGTGCAAATTTCAAATTTACCAAATGTAGCAGATATTTGTACCCTACTTTCTTTACTTGAAAATTTAGGAGCAAATTATACTTTTAAAGACAATTTTGCAAAAATAAATACAAAACATTTAAATAAAACCATAGCAAAATACGACATCGTGCGTAAAATGCGTGCTTCTATACTTACCTTAGGGCCTTTACTAGCTAGATTTGGAAATTGTGAAGTTTCTTTACCGGGAGGTTGTGCTATAGGCCAACGCCCTATTGATTTACACCTTTTAGCTTTAGAAAAAATGGGAGCTAATATTGAGATTAAACAAGGCTATGTAGTAGCTAGTGGAGGGCTTAGGGGTGCTGATGTGATGTTTGATAAAATCACTGTTACAGGCAGTGAAAATATCATTATGGCAGCAGCCCTAGCTCATGGTAAAACTAGACTTTTAAATGTTGCTAAAGAGCCTGAAGTGGTGCAACTTTGTGAGGTTTTAGCTAGAGCCGGGCTTGATATACAAGGCATAGGATCTTCTGAACTTGAAATTTATGGCACAAGTGGAGAACTTTTAGAATTTAAACCTTTTGAAATTATTCCTGATCGTATTGAAGCAGGAACTTATCTGTGTGCAGGAGCTATCACTAACTCAAAAATCACTCTAAAAAAAGTCAATGCAAGCCATCTTAGTGCAGTTTTGGCAAAGCTAGGGCAAATGGGTTTTAGCTTTGATATTAATGAAGATAGTATTAGTATAAATCCTGCTAAAGAAATCAAACCAGTTGAAATTTTAACTAGCGAATACCCAGGCTTTCCAACGGATATGCAAGCACAATTTATGGCTTTAGCTTTAAAAGCAAATGGTACAAGTATTATTGATGAAAGATTATTTGAAAATCGTTTTATGCATGTAAGTGAGCTTTTAAGAATGGGAGCTGATATAAGATTAAACGGGCATATTGCTACTATAAATGGCACTAAAGAGCTTTTGGGAGCTGATGTTATGGCTACTGATTTGCGTGCATCTTCTGCTTTGATTTTAGCAGCTTTAGCAGCTAAAGGCACAAGTAAAATTCATAGAATTTATCATCTTGATAGAGGATATGAAAATTTAGAAGAAAAATTTAAAAAACTAGGCGCAAGTATAAGAAGGCTTGAAGAATGAGAGATATTTTTGCAACTTTAGATTTTTTAAAAGAACAAATTAAAGCAAAAAATGAATTTCAAAGAGTAAATTTAAAACAGGCTTTGGGGTGTATTTTATATGAAGATGTTTTTGTGAAAAAAAACCTACCCGCTTTTGATAATTCTGCCCTAGATGGTTATGCATTAAATTATACACATAAGAATGAATTGCTAGAAATTAAAGGAAGTATTTTAGCAGGCGATAAAAATGATTATATTATAGAAAAAAATGAATGCTATAAGATTATGACAGGAGCTAAAATTCCTCAAAATGCAAACACCATTTTAATGCTTGAAGAAGCTTTGCTTGAAGATGAAAAGCTCAATGCTAAAAACGCTAAAGAAAACAATGCCATCCGTTTTAAAGGCGAGGAAGCAAAGCTTGGAGAGCTTTTGTTTAAAAAGGGACAAAAAATCACTTCAGGTATGATAGCTATGCTTGCTGCTCAAGGAATTTATGAGTTAAATGTCGTTAAAAAATTGCGTGTTGGGATTTTTTCAAGTGGAGATGAGCTTGTAGAACCTTGGGAAAATGCTGATGAATATAGCATATATAATGCAAATGCTTTTGGAATTTATGCTATTTTGCAAGATTATGCTGATGTTGAGTATTTAGGACTTATAAAAGATGATTTAAATGCATATAAAAAGCTTTTAGAAAATAAAGAATTTGATATGCTTATAAGCAGTGGTGGAGCTAGCGCGGGTGAGGCTGATTTTATCAAACAAGCTTTGCTTGAGTGTGATTTTAGCCCTATTTTTGAAAAAGTAAATGCTAAACTTTGTAAGCATGTAAAACTTTTTAGCAAAAGCGATATGCTTTTTCTAGCCCTACCAGGAAATCCTTTAGCCTCTTTAGTTTCAACGCATATTTTTGCAAAAAATATACTCAATTTACTTTATGGTAAAGAACTTTTGGAATTTGATAAAGCAAGATTGACTAAAGATTTAAATTTCAAAGGTCAAAGAAATGATTTTGCTTTTGGAAAATTAGTCGATGGATATTTTAAACCAAGTGAAGCTAAATTTGGCTCAGGTATGCTAAAACCTTTATGTGAAAACACGCATATTTTAATCACGCAAATTGATGATACAAAATTAGTAAAAGATCAAGAAGTTAAAGTTTTAAAAATTTAATAGGGTATTGCACTACCCTATTTTGAATGATTAACTTCTTGCTTTATCTAAAGTTTTAAAAAGATTGTTTAAGATATTTTCTTCATTTTTTTGGTATTTGCTTTGGCGTAATTTCTCCCAAGCATATACGCTATAATCTTTAGAAATTGAACCTATATTTAAATCTGTATTACTAAAAGCATTGTTGCTATCTTTTTTATACTTTTTTTCCTCTTTGTCTTTAAGTGCATTAAGTGTAGCTTGAAATTCATCTGAAGATGTGTTTTTTTCTTTGATTTTTGTCATATTGTTTAGGGCTAGTGGACTATTTTTATCATTTACTTGCATGAGTTGCTCCTTTTAAAATTTAATAACTACAAGCAAAAAACATTCCTTAATTTTAAAAACTTGACAATAAAATAAAGTTTTGATAAAATCACACTCTACTTTCAAAATGCGGGAATAGCTCAGGGGTAGAGCACAACCTTGCCAAGGTTGGGGTCGCGAGTTCGAATCTCGTTTCCCGCTCCACTTCTTTTAACCAAAATCAAACTTTTTTGATGTATTATATAATTAATATATTTTATATAAGAGGTTGCTGTATTGTTTTTTAAACAAATCATTCTAGTTTTATTTTTCTATACTTTAAGTTTTGCTTCGAATTTTGATGAAGTAAAATTAGCTTTGATTAAAGAATTTAAAATAAATTATCCGCAGTTAGAAATCATTTCTTTAGAACTTAACACTCAATCCAGTTTGCCTGCTGATTTTAATCAATATATTTTTTTAAAGCTAGGTAATCATAATTTTGATAGAGCCGATGGCTTTATAAAGGCTGAATTTAAAACTCCAGAGCAGTTTAAAAAAAATATATTTTTTAAGTATTTTTTAAAGGCAAAATTAGAAGTTTTACAAACCACGCGTCCTATTGCGCGTAATGAAAATTTAAGTCCTGCTAGTTTTAAAATTTTAAAAATTCCTTTTGATAAAGCTCCCCAAGGTGTATTAAAAAAAGATGAAATCGCAAATTTAATAGCCAAAAGCAATATAAGAGAAAATATGATTTTAAAATATAATATGTTTAAAACCAAAACCCTTATACAAAGAAATGATTCTGTTTATGGTATTATCAAAGATGGGGATTTAAGCATGATGATAGAATTAAAAGCCTTGCAAAGTGGGAATTTAAACCAAAGAATTCGCCTTAAAAATAAAGATGGAAAAGTCGTGCATGGTAAAGTTATTAGTAAAAATTATGTGGAGCTAAAATGAGAAAAATTTTAGTAGGTATTAGCGGAGCTAGTTCTTGCGAGCTTGGCTTTTTATTATTAAAACATTTAAAAGAAAAAGGACAAATTTATGCTATTGTGAGTAAAAATGCAAAAATAAGCTTTATAAAAGAAAATTTCCTTTTGCAAAATATAGACTTTTTGCAACACATAAAAGATAAATTTGAGCTTGAGCATGTAAATTTTTTAGATAATGAAGACATTAGTCAATGCGTAGCAAGCGGATCTTTTGGCATAGAAACGACTTTTATCACACCTTGCTCGATTAATACTTTAGCAAAAATTGCTTGCGGTATAAATGATACTTTACTTACAAGAGCTGCAGGAGTGGCTTTAAAAGAACGCAAAAAGCTCATACTTGGAGTAAGAGAAATGCCCTATTCTACTTTAAATTTAGAACAAATGGCTAAACTTTCTAGCTATGGAGTTATCATCTCTCCTCCTGTAATGGCAAGTTATGCTAAGATTGATAATTTAGAAAAATTATATGAATTTATCATAGGAAAATGGCTTGATTTAGCAAATATCGAGCATAATTTATACCAAAGGTGGCAATGATGGCTAGTTGTGTGTATCCAGGAACATTTGATCCTATCACTAATGGACATTTAGATGTTATCATTAGAGCTAGCAAGATGTTTGAAGAGGTGGTAGTTGCTATAGCTAAAAGTGAAAGCAAAAAGCCTATGTTTAGTCTAGAGCATAGAGAAAAAATGGTAAAAATTGCTACAAAAGACTTAAAAAATGTTAAAATTACAACTTTTGATAACTTACTAGTAGATCTTGCTAAAAATTTGCAAATAAATATCATTATAAGAGGCTTAAGAGCGGTGAGTGATTTTGAGTATGAATTACAACTTGGCTATGCAAATCACATGCTTTGGGAAGATTTTGAAACTATATATCTTATGCCAAATTTAAAAAATTCTTTTATTTCAAGCTCCATAGTAAGATCAATTTGTGCTCATAATGGCGATGTGAGCAAGCTTGTGCCAAAAGAAATTATATCTTTATTAAAGGAGAGAGATTGTATATAGCTTTTGAAGGGGTTGATTGTGTGGGTAAAAGCACACAGATAGAACTTTTAAAAAAATATTTTCATAATGCATTTTTTACTAAAGAACCAGGTGGAAGTGAGCTTGGAGTGCATTTGAGAAAAATTTTATTAGAAAGCAAAATACATTTTTCTAAAAAAGCTGAGCTTTTGCTTTTTTTAGCAGATAGAGCAAATTTAATCGACATGCATTTAGCACAAAATAAAAACAAACTTATCATTTCAGATCGTAGTTTTATTTCTAATATGGCTTATGCAAGATGTGATTTTGATCAAAATATTTTATTTGAGTTAAATTCTTTCGCCACAGGTGGACTTTTTCCACAAAAGGTTGTGTTTTTGCATGGCTCTAAAGAGCTTATTGAACAAAGACTTTCTAAAAAAGATCTAGATAGTATTGAAAAAAGAGGGGTTGAATATTTTTTAAATATACAAAATGCCCTAGAAGAAACTTTAGAGTTTTTAAAAACTAAGATAGATATAAAAATTTTAAAATTAGATGCTTCTTTGAGTATTGAAATTTTACATGAAAAAATTAAGGAATTTATAGATGATTAATGCTTTAAAAGGAATGAAAGATTTACAAGATGATCAAGCTACTCTTTATGAAAAAGTGGTAAAAACTTGTGAAGAAGTAGCTAAAAACTATGGTTTTACTTTTATTAATTGTCCGCATTTAGAACTTACTAAGCTTTTTAAAAGAAGTGTTGGAGAAAGCTCTGATATAGTTGGCAAAGAAATGTATGAATTTGTTGATAAAGCAGGCAATGAAGTGTGTTTAAGGCCTGAAGGGACAGCTGGGGTGGTAAGATCATACATAGAAGCTAAAATGGACAAGGCTCAAAGTGTTAAAAGATGGTTTTACCATGGCTCTATGTTTCGCTATGAAAGGCCACAAAAAGGAAGATTGCGTGAATTTCATCAATTTGGAGTAGAAAGCTTTGGTGTGGCAAGTGTATATGAGGATGCGAGTATTATTTTAATGCTAAATGAAATTTTTAAACACTTAGAAATTCACACAAGTTTGAAGATTAATTCTTTAGGCTGTAAAGAATGTATGGGGGTATATAAAGAAAAACTCATAGCTTTTTTAAATTCTAAAGAAGGTTTTTGCGAAGATTGCTTAAGAAGAAAAGACTTAAATCCTATTAGAGTGCTTGATTGCAAAAATGATCATTGTCAAAGTTTAATCGAAAATGCACCAAAACTAAGTGAAAATTTATGCTCATGTTGTAAGAAAGATTATGAAAAATTACAAAAACTTTTAAAAGAAAACAATGTTGAATTTGAATGTGATGAAAAATTAGTGCGTGGGCTTGATTATTATTCTAAAAGTGCATTTGAGTTTGTTAGTGATGAAATCGGAGCAAAGGCTGCTGTGGCAGGTGGTGGAAGATATGATAGATTGATTGAATATTTAGATGGTAAAAGTGGCTATGGCGTGGGTTTTGCTATGGGTATAGAAAGGATTATGGCTATTTTAGAGCAAAAACAAAGCGTAAAATCAAGAGAAGGAATTTATCTTTGTGCCATGGATGAAGCTTATATAGATACTATTTTTAAACTAGCAAATACTTTAAGAAAAAAACATAAAGTATATTTAAGCTATGAAGCAAAAAAACTTGCAAAGCATTTAAACCAAGCAGATAATGCTAATGCTGAAATCTTTTTGTGTATAGGCGAAGATGAAATGCAAAAAGAAGAGATTTTTTATAAAAATTTAGAAAATAAAGATACTAAAAATATAAAATTAGTAAATTTGGAGAATGAGTTATGATTGATTATGGTATTAATATTTGGGGTGCAAATAATTTTATCATTGAAAATGGCAAAGTATGTGTAAATCATGGTAAAAAACCTGCCATTATAGATATAGTAAATACTTTGCGTGACGATGGTTATAAAGGGCCATTGTTGCTTCGTTTTCCTCATTTAATCCATAAGCAAATTGAGCAAATTTATAATAAATTTGCTAAAGCAAAAAAAGAATTTAACTATAAAGGTTCTTTTAACGCTGTATATCCTTTAAAAGTCAATCAATATCCAGGTTTTGTAAAAAATTTAGTCAATCTAGGCAAAGAATACAACTATGGCTTAGAGGCAGGAAGTAAGGCTGAGCTTTTACTAGCTATGGCTTATAATAATGAAAGTGCTCCTATAACAGTTAATGGTTTTAAAGATAAAGAACTCATAAATATGGGCTTTATAGCGTGTGAAATGGGTCATAATATCACTTTAACTATGGAAGGACTTAATGAGCTTGAAGCGATGATTGAAATTGCTAAAAATCGTTTTAAGCCAAAGCCAAATATAGGTTTAAGGGTGCGTTTGCATTCAGCTGGAGTAGGAATTTGGGCAAAAAGTGGTGGTATAAATTCAAAATTTGGTTTAACATCCACTGAGCTTATTGAAGCGGTAAATCTTTTAAAAGCTAATAAACTTTTAGAGCAATTTACTATGATACATTTTCATTTAGGCTCACAAATTACTGAAATTCATCCTTTGAAAAAAGCTCTAAATGAAGCGGGTAATATCTACACTGAGCTTAGAAAAATGGGGGCAAAAAATTTAAAAGCTATTAATCTTGGTGGAGGTTTAGCGGTAGAATACTCTCAGTTTAAAAACGAAACAAGCAGAAATTACACCTTAAGTGAGTATGCAAACGATGTTGTGTTTATTTTAAAAGGTATTGCAGAACAAAAAAAAGATTTAGAGCCTGATATTTTTATAGAAAGTGGGCGTTTTGTAGCAGCTAATCATGCTGTTTTAGTAGCGCCTGTTTTAGAGCTTTTTTCTCAAGAATACACAGAAAGCAAGCTTTTATTAAAAGATAAAAACCCAAAACTTATTGATGAACTTTATGATTTGTATAAAAACATTAAAGCTTCTAATGCGCTTGAGTATTTACATGATAGCATTGATCATATGGAGAGTATTTTAACCTTGTTTGATTTGGGTTATGTGGATTTACAAGATCGCTCTAATAGTGAAATTTTAGTGCATTTGATTATGAGAAAAGCCATTTCTTTGGTGGGTGATCAAGCTGATTTATCGAGTTTGCAAAATGAAGTGCAAGAAAAATATTTAGTGAATTTTTCAGTATTTCAGTCTTTGCCTGATTTTTGGGGTTTAGAGCAAAATTTCCCTATCATGCCACTTGATAGACTCAATAAAAAGCCAACTAGAAGTGCAAGTATATGGGATATAACTTGTGATAGCGATGGAGAAATTTCTTATTCCAAAGATAATCCTTTGTTTTTACATGATATTGATGTAGAAGCTGAAGATTATTTTTTAGGATTTTTCCTAGTGGGAGCTTATCAAGAAGTGCTTGGTATGAAGCATAATCTTTTTACACATCCAACCGAAGCTTGTATAAGTATTAATGAAAAGGGTTTTGAAGTAGAAAGCGTGCTAGAGGCTCAATCTATTTTAGATACCTTAGAAGATCTTGATTATGATGTGCATGCAATTATGGACAATATTAATGAAAAAATTTATGCTTCAAAACTTGTAAATGAAAGTCAAAAAAAACATATTTTGGGTGAAATTTATTTATTTTTAAATGATAATGGATACTTAAAAAGTATAGGTTCTAAATGAGTATTTTTAAACTAATCAAAGAAGATTTTTCTATGCCAAAGCAAAAAGATCCTGCATATAGATCTTGGGTGGAATTAGTTTTTAACTATCCTGGTGTTTGGGCTGTGGTAAATTATCGTTTTGCGCATTTTTTTTATATCAAAAATTATAAACGCATAGCAAGAATGATTAGTGGAATTTCTCAGTTTTTAACAGGGGTTGATTTGCATCCTGGAGCTACGCTAGGTAGAAGGATATTCATAGATCATGCAATAGGTGTGGTAGTAGGTGAAACAGCTATAATTGGTAATGATGTGATTATCTATCAAGGAGTAACCTTAGGTGGCACAAGTTTAGATAAAAATACCAAAAGACATCCTACTATAGAAGATGGTGTGATCATAGGCTCTGGAGCTAAAATTTTAGGTAATATTACCATAGGTAAAAATGCAAAAATAGGTTCAAATGCAGTTGTATTAAAAGATGTTGAGCCAAATTTAACAGCTATTGGTATACCTGCTTATATTAAAGAATTTCAAATAAGCCAAAAAGAGAGAATTCAAAAACTAGAGGAAAGAATTAAATTTTTAGAAGAAAAACTAAATAAAGAGGACAAATGATAGCAATTACAGGTGGAGGCACGGGAGGGCATTTGGCTATAGCTAGATGTTTATTGCAAAGTGCAAGAAAACAAGGCATAGAATGTATTTACATAGGAAGTGAAAATGGCCAAGATAGACTTTGGTTTGAAAATGAAAATGGTTTTTATAAAAAATATTTTCTAAGCTCTCAAGGTGTTGTTAATAAAAAAGGCTTAGCTAAAGTTCAATCATTTTTGCATATTTTAAAACTTGCAAGAAAAACAAAACAAAATTTAAAAGAACATAATATTAAAGCAGTTTTTAGCGTGGGTGGATATAGCAGTGCTCCAGGCGCTTTTGGTGCTTTAATGGCAAATATCCCACTTTTAATCCATGAGCAAAATTCAAAAATGGGAAGTTTAAATTTACTTTTGAAACCTTTTTCTAAAGCTTTTTTTACTGCTTTTGATGATCAAATTAACAAAGCAAATACTTTCTTTTGTCCTTATCCTATTAGCGAGATTTTTTCTCAAAAAGCAAGAGTGAGAAAAGAATTAAAAAATATTATTTTTCTTGGTGGCTCTCAAGGGGCTAAATTTATTAATGACCTTGCTTTAGAAAATGCTTTATACTTTAAAGAAAAAGGTATAAATATCATTCATCAATGTGGTAAGAATGATTATGAAAGATGTAAAAAAGCTTATGAGAATTTAAATGTCAAAGTAGAGCTTTTTGATTTTGATAAAAACATTATAGATAAAATTTCTAAAGCAGATTTAGCTATATCAAGATCAGGTGCAAGTAGTCTTTTTGAGCTTAGTGCAAATTTACTTCCTTGTATTTTTATTCCTTATCCATATGCGGCTAAAAATCATCAATATTTTAATGCTTTGTATTTAAAAGAGCGTAATTTATGTGAAATTTTAACCCAAGAAGAAAAACATCAATTTTTAAATTTAGTAGAAAATTTCTCATTAGAAGAAAAATCTTTAGCCTTGCAAGGATTAAAAAGCGAAAATGGCGCAGATTTTATGATAGAAAAAGCAAAACAAATGGGGTTTATTTAAATAAAATACTCCCCAAACGCACCATATTTGAACCACATTTTATAGCTAGTTCAAAATCCCCACTCATACCCATGGAGCAAATTTTTGCCCCGTGTTTTTGTAAAATTTCATAGATTTTAAAAGTTTGCTCAAAGCTTTCTTGAACTTTTTCCTCATCCATAGAGCCTATACACATAATGCCTGTAAGGTTTAAATTTTTACACTCTTCTTGTATTTGTAAATACTCTTCTATGGCCTTATTTTGCTCTATACCACTTTTAGAACTTTCATTGGCAGTATTAATTTCTAATAAAGTATCTAATTTATAATCAAGTCTTTTATCTACGGCTTTGGCGATTTTTAAGCCATTGCAAGATTGCCAAAGTAATGGGTTTTGTTTGATTAAAAGATTGATTTTGTTACTTTGAAGATTGCCTATAAAATGCCATTTGATTTCTAAATCTTGAAGTTTTTCTTTTTTTAAAGCTAAAGCTTGGACTTGATTTTCTCCAAACTCTACAACACCTTGCTTAAAAAGCTCTCGAATTTGTTCATCTTGAACATACTTGCTAGCTGCTACTAAACGCACATTTTGTTTTATGGTTTTTTCAAAAATACTTTTTAAATTCATCTTTTCCTACATCAATTCATATAATTTTTTACGCTCACTTGAGCTTCCTATACCAAGTTGCATACGATATTTAGTGATAGTCCTACGCCCTAGTTGCACACTTGGGAATTCTTTTTGAGTGAGTTCAAGAATTTTCAAATCACTCAAAGGTTTTTTAGGATTTTCTTTTTTAATTAAATTACTAAGAAAATCTTTGATTGTAGCATTAGAAGTTTCGCCATCATCAACTGCGGTGGTAAAGAAAGATTTTAAAGGTATTAAACCTCTATCACAACTTAAGTATTTGTTTGCAATTGCCCTTGAAATAGTAGAAGCATTTCTTTCAAGATCTTGTGCTAAATCTTTAAGCTGCATAGGTTTGATGTCCCCACCCATGAAAAAATCATATTGATATTCTATAATCATAAGCCCTAGTTTATAAAGGGTAGCTTTACGCATAGCTAGCGCATCGATTAAATTTTTTGCATCTTTTAAATAAGCACTTAAAAACTCATGATCTAAACCATCTGCTTCAAAAGCAATTTCAGGATAATAATCATCATTAATTTTAATTTTAATTTCACCATTTTCTTGATAAATAAATATATCAGGAATGATTTCCATGCTCTCTTCAAAATACTCCAAAAAAGGTGGAATGGAGATTTTTTTAATTATAGCTATAGCCTTTTTATACAAAGGATCTTTGATAAAATCTTTTGCATTTTCTAAATTTAAAATTAACATTTTGCAAAACTCATAAAGCTCATCATCTAAGTCAAAATGTTCTAGTGCAAAAATAAAAGCTTCTTGATTGTCTTTTGCACCTACTCCAATAGGCTCAAGATACTTAAATCTTTGTCTGATTTTTTCTACTTCTAAAGGATCAAATTCACCTAAAATTTCTTCATCATATTCAAAATAACCTTCATGATTTAAACATTCTATGATTTTTTCAGCAATGGTTTGGGATTTTTTAGTAGGAAAAAATGGTGGTATGATTTGCTCGCTTAAAAGTTCATATACATTTTTTACTTCCAAGCTTTTTGCATCAATCATTTGCGTGGTGGTATTTTTACTAAAATACTCTTGATAATACTTGTTTTGATTGTTTGTAATGCTTGAGTTTTCTTTGATCTCTATAAAAGGATTTTCTTTAGCAAATTCATCTAAACTTTCTTTTAGATCTTCAATATTAGCTTGCAATATAGGAAGCCAAGATCTTAAGGTTTGTGATAGTTTTGCTTTTTGTGTTATAGAGGTTTTTTGTTTAAGCATTATTCAAGTCTAAACTCACTTCCAAGATAATATTTTTTAACATCTTCATTATGCGCAATTTCATTAGCATTACCACTAGCTAGCAACCTTCCGCTTCTAATCACATAAGCTCTATCGCAAATTGCTAAAGTTTCTCTTACATTATGATCAGTGATTAAAACACCTATATTCATAGCTTTTAAATCATTAATCAAACTTTGAATTTCACTCACTGCGATAGGATCAACCCCAGCAAATGGTTCATCAAGAAGTAAAAATTTAGGATCACACATAAGTGATCTTGCGATTTCACAACGCCTTCTTTCGCCCCCGCTTAAGCTCATACCTTTTCTGTGCCTAATAGGCTCTATGCTAAGTAATTCTAGCATTTGTTCTATCTTTTGTTCTAATAAATTTTTATCCTTATATATTACTTGGGCGGCTAAAAGTAAATTTTCTTCTACGCTTAAGTCTTTAAAAACACTACTTTCTTGAGGCAAATACCCAATGCCAAGCTTTGCTCTTTTATTAAGCGGTTCTTTTGTGATATCTTGTGAGTCTAAAAACACCTGTCCGCTTGTTGGTAAAATAAGCCCACATATCATATAAAAACTCGTAGTTTTTCCTGCTCCATTAGGCCCTAAAAGTCCTACAACTTCTCCACTTTGCACTTCTAGCGAAACATCGTGTATGATTTTTGTTTTTTTAATGATTTTTTCTAAATTTCTAGCTTCTAGCTTACTCATGTATTATATACTTTCTTTTATTTTCATAAGGAATGATTTGTAAAATTATATTAAAAATTTGATATTTATCTAAATATTTTTTTAATTTTTCATCACCCCACTCTACCAAATGCAAACCTTCTTCAAAAAAATTTTCAATCAAGCCATTTTTTAAAAGTCCATCAAAACCTTCTTGATAAATATCATAATGATACATTTTACCTTGTTGAAAATCATACTCTTGCATGATAGAAAATGTAGGAGAATTAAGCGTTTTTTCTACTCCAAGAAATTGAGCATAATTTTGCACTAAAGTAGTTTTACCGCTTGCTAAATCCCCTTGAAGTAAAATAACTCCATTTTTAGGTAAAATTTCACAAAGCTTATAAAGCTCATTTTGGCTTAAAATCATTTCTTTCATTGGATTTTTACCACATATTTTTCTTGCATAGCTTTTGGTATGCTTTTGGTTGTTGGTATATCTAAGACTTTATAGGTATTGGTATATTCTATAAATTTAATGCTTATTTCATCGCCAATTTTTACTTCTTTACTAGCTTTAACTACTTGATTGTTTATGCTTACTACACCACTTTTACACATATCTTCTGAAATAGCACGACGCTTAGTAATATTAACTACATTTAAAAATTTATCTATTCTCATAAAAATATTTTATCAAAAAATACAAGAAAATGTTATAAAATGTCTAAATATTTTACATTATATTAAGCTAAATTCGTTAAATTTTACAATCATTTTTTTACAAAGAGGAAAGACAATGAAAAAAGATATTAAAAAAGTAGTTTTAGCATATTCTGGCGGACTTGATACAAGTATAATTTTAAAATGGCTACAAGATGAGTATAAATGTGAAGTAGTAACTTTCACAGCAGATATTGGACAAGGCGAAGAGCTTGAACCTGCTAGAAAAAAAGCGCTTTCTTTGGGTGTAAAAGAAGAAAATATTTTTATTCAAGATTTAAAAGATGAATTTGTAAAAGATTATGTGTTTCCTATGTTTAGAGCAAATGCTATTTATGAAGGAGAATATTTACTAGGTACAAGTATAGCAAGACCTTTGATAGCAAAAGCTTTAGTAGAAATAGCAAATAAAACTAATGCAGATGCTATTAGTCATGGAGCAACAGGTAAAGGAAATGATCAAGTGCGTTTTGAATTAGGTGCTTTGGCGCTAAATCCAAATTTAGCCATTATTGCTCCTTGGAGAGAATGGGATTTAAATAGCCGTGAAAAACTTTTAGCTTATGCGCAAAAACATGGTATTGATATAGCTAAAAAGCCAGGTAAGTCACCTTATTCTATGGATGCAAATTTATTGCATATTTCTTATGAGGGTTTAGTACTTGAAGATCCCGCTGCTAAACCTGAAGCGGATATGTGGCGTTGGGTGAAAGATTTAAAAGAAACTCCAAATGAAAGCGAAGTGATAGAGCTTGAGTTTAGTAAAGGCGATTTATGTGCTATTAATGGAGAAAAAATGTCTCCCGCACAACTTTTGGCAAAACTTAATGAGCTTGGTGCAAAACATGGTATAGGTCGTCTTGATATTGTTGAAAATCGCTATGTGGGTATGAAAAGTAGAGGTTGTTATGAAACTCCGGGGGGAAGCATACTTTTAAAAGCACACCGTGCTATAGAAAGTATCACTCTTGATAGAGAAGCAGCACATTTAAAAGATGAATTAATGCCAAAATATGCAAGTTTAATTTATAATGGCTATTGGTTCTCGCCTGAAAGATTAATGCTTCAAGCCTTAATTGATGAGTCACAAAAATATGTAAATGGCAAAGTTAAACTTGAATTATATAAAGGCAATGTAATGGTAATAGGCAGAGAAAGTGCGAATGATAGTTTATTTAGTGAGGCTTATTGTACTTTTGAAGAAGATGTTGTGTATGATCAAAAAGATGCAGCAGGCTTTATAAGATTAAATGCTTTGAGATTTATCATCGCAGGTAAAAATGGAAGAAAATTTTAAAAAGGAAAACAATGAAAGTATTATTAATTAAAGATGTAAAAAGCTTAGGAAAAGCAGGAGAGGTTAAAGAAGTAAAAGATGGATATGGACAAAATTTTTTAATTGCCAAAGGTTTTGCTAAAGCTGCTACGCATGAAGTTTTAAAACAATATGAAGCAGAGCAAAAGAAAAAGGCTGAAAATTTAAGATTTGAACTTGCAAATTTGGAAAAATTAAAAGAGGAATTATCTAAAATCACTATTTGTATAGCCAAGCCTGTAGGAGCTAATGGAAGCTTATTTGGTGGGGTTACTAAAGATGAAATCGCACATGCATTAAAAGATCAAAAAGGTATAGAGCTTGATAAAAAAAGCTTAGAATGTGATACTATAAAAGAGCTTGGTGTGCATGAAATTTCAGCAAAATTAGGCCATGCAATTCACGCTGTATTTAAGCTAGAAGTTAAAGGAGAATAATGTTTCACGCAACTACAATTTTAGCTTATAAAGGTAAAAATAAATCTGTAATTGGTGGAGATGGACAAGTAAGTTTTGGAAACACTGTTTTAAAAAACAATGCAGTTAAAATTAGAAAATTAAACAATGGAAAAGTATTAGCAGGTTTTGCAGGAAGCACCGCTGATGCTTTTAATCTTTTTGACATGTTTGAAAAACTACTTTCTAGTTCTAAGGGTGATTTATTAAAAGCTGCAATAGATTTTTCAAAAGAATGGCGTAAGGATAAATACCTAAGAAAACTTGAAGCAATGATGTTGGTATTAGATAGAGATCATATATTTTTACTTTCAGGAACTGGAGATGTAGTTGAGCCTGAAGATGGTGCTATAGCCGCTATTGGTAGTGGGGGTAATTATGCACTTTCTGCTGCAAGAGCTTTAGCCAAACATTCAAATTTAGATGAAGAAGAATTAGTCAAAGAAAGCTTGCAAATAGCTGGTGAAATTTGCATTTATACTAATACAAATATTAAAACTTATGTAATTGAGGATGATAAATGAATTTAACTCCAAAAGAGATTGTAAAATTTTTAGATGATTATGTAATTGGACAAAAAAACGCCAAAAAAATCATAGCAATTGCTTTAAGAAATCGTTATAGAAGAATGCAGCTTAGTCCCGAACTTCAAGATGATATCATGCCAAAAAATATTTTAATGATAGGATCAACTGGGGTTGGTAAAACAGAGATTGCAAGACGCCTTGCTAAGATGATGGGACTTCCTTTTTTAAAAGTTGAAGCAAGTAAATATACCGAAGTTGGTTTTGTTGGACGTGATGTAGAAAGCATGGTTAGAGATTTAGCTAATGCTGCTTTAAATTTAGTAAAAAACGAAGAAAAAGAAAAAAATAAAGACAAAATTAATGAATTTATAGAAAATAAAATTTTAGAAAAACTTTTACCGCCTTTACCAAAGGGTGTTAGTGAAGAAAAACAAGAAGAGTATCAAAATTCTTTAGAAAAAATGCGCGTGAAATTAAAAGCTGGTGATTTAGATGATAGCACAATAGAAGTTGAAATTTCACAAAGCGTGTTTGATACTAATCCAAATTTACCACCTGAAATGGGTGCTATGCAAGATATAGTAAAAGTTATTGGTGTGGGTAATAAAAAAGTTAAAAAAGAAATGAAAGTAAAAGATGCAAGAATAGCTCTAGCTCAAGAAGCAAGTGAAAAAATTCTTGATATGGAAAGCATTAAAGGCGAGGCTTTAAGAAGAGCTGAAAATGAAGGGATTATTTTTATCGATGAGATAGATAAAGTAGCAGTTTCAAGCTCAAATTCAAACCGCCAAGATCCAAGCAAAGAAGGGGTGCAAAGAGATTTGCTTCCTATAGTTGAAGGTAGTACTATACAAACTAAATTTGGACCTTTAAAAACTGATCATATTTTATTTATCGCAGCAGGTGCTTTTCATTTAAGCAAGCCAAGTGATTTAATCCCTGAACTTCAAGGGCGTTTTCCTTTAAGGGTTGAGCTTGATTCGCTAGATGAGGATGCTTTATATGCTATTTTAACAAGACCTAAAAATTCATTACTAACACAATACATTGAGCTTTTAAAAACTGAAAATGTAGAGCTTGTTTTTGAAGATGAGGCTATTAGAGAAATAGCAAAAATAGCAAGCAAGGCTAACGAAGAAATGCAAGATATTGGCGCAAGACGCTTACACACGGTGGTGGAAAAACTTTTGGAAGATATTAGTTTTGAAGCAGATGAATATGCTGGAAAAGTTTATAAAATAGATGATTTTAAAGTGCAAGTTAAACTTGGAGATATCATAGAAAATAAAGATTTAGCTAGGTATATCTTGTGAAAAGTGGCTTTATAAGCATAGTGGGTAGAACTAATGCGGGAAAAAGTTCTATCCTTAATTCTTTATTAGAAGAAAAAGTGGCTATGGTTTCTCATAAGCAAAATGCTACAAGAAGAAAGATTAATGCAATTATAATGCATGAGAATCATCAGCTTATTTTTATAGATACACCAGGCTTGCATGCAAGCTCTAAAGCTATGAATCAGCTTATGATTGATTTGGCGATTAAAAGCATTGTAGATTGTGATGTGATTTTATTTGTAGCTAGTATTTATGATGATATTAAAGATTATGAAAATTTTTTAAGTTTAAATCCTAAAGCGCCGCATATTGTATTAATCAATAAGGTTGATTTGGTAAAAAAAGAAGTCTTACTTAAAAAATTAAGCGAGTATTCTCAGTTTAACTCACATTTTAGCGCCATTATCCCCTATTCTGCTAAGCAAAAATTTTATAAAAAAATTCTCTTAGATGAGATGATTAAGTATTTGCCTGAACATCCGTATTATTTTGATCCTGAGTTTATTACTACCACAAATGAAAAGGATATCTATAGAGATTTTATTTTAGAAGCCATATATGAAAATTTAAGTGATGAAATTCCTTATAGCACTGAAGTAAAAATAGAAAAAATCAAAGAGCTTGAGCAAATTTATTATATTAACGCTATCATCATTACAGATAGTAATTCTCATAAAGGAATGATACTAGGTAAAGATGGAACTACAATTAAGCGTATAGGTAAAGAAGCTAGGATGAAAATAGAAAAATTAGCGCAAAAAAAGGTAATGCTAAAATTGTTCGTTCAATTAGAAAAAAATTGGCATAAAAACGAGCAAAATCTCAAAAAAATCCTTTATGATGAGTAAAAAAATCATCAAAAAAGATTTTCTTACTTATGAAAAACTTTTATATGTAAAACTTACAAATCCTATTAGTGAAGATGAAATCTTAAAAAAGAGCTTTGAGGAACTTGGTCTTAAAGATGATTTTTCATATGAGCTAAAGTATTTTCAAGATAAATCTTTTACTCATGTATTTTTGTGTAAATATGAAGATATTTTAGATGTTGATTATGTAATCCCAGAACCCCTGCTCTTTGAAGTGTATTTTAGGAATGATACAAATAGTGAAAATCTTGCATTATTATTTAAGAAAAAATACATAGTTTTAGTGGAGTATTTGGGATGTAAATTTCAAAATTGCAAAGTTATGCCATTAAATACTTATAGTAAAATATATGATGAAAAATTAAAAAATACATATAAAAACATCATAAGCATAGACGATACTCAAAATCTTAGCAGTTTTGATAAATTTAATAGTAATATTTTCTATCAAAAATTATTAAAAAAATGTGATCGAGTTAAAATTAATTTTGCCAATAAAGCAAAAATAAATCATTTAAAATCTTTTAGTTTTAAAATTTTATTAGCTTTTACATGCGGGATTTTACTAGCCTTAGTTTATCCCTTGTATTTATATACGCAAAAATCATCTTATGAAAAAGAAAAAATAAAATATGAAAATTTAATCAAAAACCAAGATGATATCTTAGAGCAAGCAAAAATAAATCAAAAACAAAATCAAGAAGTTGAAAAATTACAAGAAAAAAATAAACAAAAAGTTGATTTGTTACAAAAATTTTATGCAAATACGCTCTGCTATAAGGATTTTTATAATTTTTTAAAAGTCTTAAATTCTCATCAAAGTTATATAGAAGCTTTATATATAAAAAATAATGATTTTATCATAAAGCTTAATAAAGATTATGATTTTTATGATGATTTTAAAAAATATCATTTTGTGTTAAAAAATAAAGAGATTAACGATGAAAAAATTACTCTTGTTTTTGAAAAATCTTTATGAAAATTTAGAAAATATCTTTACGAGATTATCTAAACGCGAATTTATATTGACTTTGATAATGGCTTTTGTATTTGGTTTTTTTATAATCTATATGAGTATTTTTGAGTATTTTGAAAAACAAATGAAATTATCAAAAGATGAGTTATTTATTTTACAAGCAAAATATAAGCAAAAACAAGAATTGATTTCTGATTTTAAAGATGAAAAATTGCAATCTTTTGATAATGAAATATCCTTAGAAGAAAATAAAGATTATCAAAGTGTTTTAAAAAATATAGAAAAAAATCTCACTAAAGTAAGGTTTTTACAAATCCAAAGTCATGAAAGTCAAGATCAGTATTTTACTTATTATGATTTAAGATTGAGTTTTAATGGTGATTTTTATTTCTTAATGCAATTTTTGCAAGAACTAGATCCTTATATAAAAGTCAAAAATTTAGAGCTTGTAAAATATGAAAATGAATTAAAAATTACATTAAATCTTATTTTTACTCTAGTATAAAAATGATTTTTTTGATAAAATTTATCTAAACATGGCAAGCGATCGCTTCTTTTGAAGAGGAAAGTCCGAGCTGCAATAAGACAAGGATTCCATCTAATGGATGGCTAGGGTAACCTAAGGGAAAGTGCAACAGAAAGAAAACTACCATATTATATGGAAAAGGTGAAACGGTAGAGTAAGAGCCTACCAGTAGCTTTGGTAACAAAGCTAGCTATGTAAACCCAATCCGCAGCAAGAAGGGGTGGTTTTAGTCTTATAATATAACCCTTCGCTTGAACTTGTTTGCAAAAACAAGTCTAGATAAATGATCGCTCTTGACAGAACTCGGCTTATCGCCATGTTTTATTTTATATAAGCAGATGCTTTTTTGAGTTTTTGTAAATTTTTTGCTACTTCATCTTGCTTTTTTTTCATAAAAGCTATTGCCTCATTAGTAAGAGCCAAAGCCTCATTGGGACAATCTTTAAAGTCAGGTTTTTCTATGAGTTTAACTATTTTTTCCACATCTTCAGTATATACAGCTAGTTTAAACTCATCTATCCATTTTTTTTCACTCATTTTTGATGAACTTCTCTCCAAGCCTCTAACAAGCCTTTGACTACATTGATAACTTCATCTACTCTTGCTTCACTATTTTCTATATTTGCCAAAGAAAGAAGTTGTAATTCTCTAGTGTATAGGCCACTTAAGTAGTGTGCTATTTCCCCACCTTTTTCATAATCAAGGCAATTTAACAATTCTATAAAAATAGCACTAGCTCTTTTTACATAATACACTCTTTCTTCTATATTTCCATTTTGAATAGCTATTTTTATCCTACTTGCAAAGCGTAAAATCCCGCTATATAACATCTCTATAAGTTTTTCTTGGGATTCTACACCAGTTTGATTTTGTGAATACGCATTATATACTGCACTATTTAGCATTTAAATCCTCTCTATTTTTTAAGAATTTTGATTATTTGCTGCATTAATCATATTTGTAATAACACTTGCTTGGTTATTTAATTTTGCAATTATACCATCATATGCAGCCCATCTTGACCACATTGTGTCATATCTGCTTTCTATGGATTTTTTAGTATTTTCTATAGTTTCGTTTAGATTTTTTGATTCTTTGGTTAAAGAGTCTTTATAACCCCCAAAAGAACCATCAGAGCTCATCATCTCACCCATAGTGTTTTTTAATACCCCAAAGGTTCCAGTTTCTTCTTTGTAAACTGAATATATAGTTTTTGGACTTAAGCCAAATTTTTTCAAAAAGTCTTTATCGCCTTGAATTTCTAGATTACTTCCTGATGTTCCTTTGATTCTAAATTGGATTTGCTGATTATTGTTACCTTGATTAATGATTTCAAAACTAGCTTCTAAACCTTCTAAGCCAAAACTATTTATATGATCAACTAAATTTTTAGCTTTTTCTATATCATCTTTTCCTGTTAGTTTAAAAGGATCTCCATTGGCAGTTTTACTTAAATCTATAGTTTCATCATTATAAGTAATGGTAAAATTACCTTCTTTGAATTCTATATCGCCACTATCAAGCTTACTTACTCTATCTCCTGTTAGATCAATGTCTTCAAAGCCATTGTGTCCTACGAAAAATTTCTCAGCCATTTCAGGATCTTCATTAAACTTAGCATTAAATTTTCCAGAGTCAAAGGTTAAAACCCCATCATTTAAAGTCAAACCATAATCAGCTAAAGATAAACTTACTTTTGAAGAAACTTTAACACCATCTGAAGTATCACTATCTCCAACTGTGATTGTTCCATCTACTGTGATAGTTTGAAGCAAAATATTGTTAATTTGTGATTTTATATTATAAATCGAGCTTACACCTACGAAATTTCCTTTTGTCCCTGCATCAGGATCGTATTTTGTCGCTGCATTAAGATTGATCATCAAATCATTATAAGCAGTAGCTAAGCTTTCTAAAGATTGTGCTATGGCTTCAGTATCTTGAGTAACATTGAAACTAATTTCACCCTTTTGTTTAAGCTCTAGGGTAATATCAGGTCCTATATCTGTGATGGTATTAGTTGATCTAATCATCTTAACGCCATCTACACTAAAGATAGCATCCATACCTTTTTGGATATGGTTTTCATTGTCTTTGGAAACATTGTAGCCTTGTGGTGTGCTATAATCTAAATCAATTCCAAATTTTTTACTTAGTAAATTTTTGGCATTTGGATCTCTAGTATAATTTGCTTGATCTATATTGCCATCAGCATCAGTTGCATAACCACCATCAAAAAGACTTAATTCACCACCATTAGTAGCTCTAAAAGTAAAAGACTTTTTATCTTCGCTAAAGCTTAATTCTACTTTTCCATTAGTTTGTTTTTTTAAATCCTCTGCTAAACTTTCATAGGTTGTTTGATCATTTATATCTATAGTAAATCTATCATATCTTTCACCATTTTTTATAACAAAAGTAAAAGAAGTGTTTTGACCTGATTCAAGTAATTTATCAGAAGTGCTTCCAACAACTTTTCCGGTTATTTTATCTTTTTCATTTCCAGCATTTTGAGGTCTAAAACCATACAAACCACCTGCACTAATGCTATCTTTATCAAGTTTCCAGCCCATAGCTTCTAAAAGTTTATCATCGCCTGAAAAAGAGATATTGTTTTTAGTTCCTGTTTCAGTGCTTTGCACTACTAAACGATAAGGATTGTCTCTATCTCCGGTATTTACTAGCTTAGCTTCTATTTTACCACCTGTGGCGGAATTGATTTTTTCAGCAAGTTGAGCTACGGTTGTACTTTTATCAATTTCTATTTTATAGTCTTTTCCATCTTGGGTAATAGTAAAAGAAGCTTTGCCATTTTCATCACCTTCTATACCTAAACTGCCCATGACGGTAGAGGTTTTGTCTTTAAAACCATTGCTTTGATAAACATCTTTTTGAGCAAGTTGATCGACTATGACTTTCATATTTGAAAGATTAGATAAAGAGCCTACAACCAAGCTAGCAGCAGCGCTATCGCCACTTACACTAGGAGAAACTTTCTTTTTGTTAAATTGAGAAGTATCGCCAAGACTATTTACAGCAGTTTGAAAAGCAAGTAGTTTAGCTTCAAGCTCTGCTAAGTCTTTTTGTCTTGAAGTGTTAGTTTCAAGTTGTGTGTTATAAAGCTTTAAGTGAGCATTCATTTCTGCTTCTTTAAGCTTATTAAGTGTATCGCTTGTTAAAACTCCCGAACCTATACCTAAACTTCCTAAACTACCTACTGCCATGATTAACTCTCCTTATCAAAAATGGTGCCAATAACACCTTTAAAATGTTCTATTAATTTCATAACTTCTTCACTAGGAATTTTGCGTATTAATCTACCTGTGTCTTTTTCGGTGACATTTACATACATTTCGTTTATTTTATCATTATACGCAAAACGCACATTTGTTTCCAATGTCTCCATTTGTCTATTAAGTTTTTCTGTTGCGTTTTTTAATTTTTCATTTAAATTCTCATCTTGATCATTTAAATCAACTTGTTGCTTATTCTCTTGAGATGGCTTTTCAACACTTTTTGTGTTAAAATGAGTTATATTTGTATCCCTTTGAATATTGCTAATGTCCATTTTAAACTCCTTTTTAAAAGACTCTAAAACACACTATCGACACAATTTTAAAAAACTTAATATTTAAATTAAAAATATATATATTTAATAAGCAAAAAGTGTTCTCAAAAAGTTTAAAATTAAAAAATTTCAAACTTTTTGAAGAATTTTTCATCATTTACAAGTAATTTTTTTGCAATAAGTCTGTCTATAACTTCTTTGGAGCAATTTGTCATTAAAGGCCACTCTTTATGATAATCTTCTAATGATCCTTTATTTGTCGCATCAATTGCAACACAATCTTTTTTGATAAATATATCTCTTTTTGCATCGATATTATTTACCACACGCCAAATTAACATATAAGGATTTTCCAAAATAGCATCTGAATCTAAAAAAACTAAAATTCTAAAATGTTTTTTATAAATTTGTAGTTTTTCAAAAATTTGAGCAATTTTTTCTTTTTTATCAATTAAGATCACACAAATTGGAGCAAAGGTTTGGGTGTAAAATTGTTTTAATTTTAAAATATTTTGATCTTTTTCTTTAAAAAGTGAAAACAAAGCTTCATCACTTAGAATTTCAAGTTCAACTTTTTTCTCATCACCACACGCATCAAGTCCTGCTTTACCACCGTAACAATAAGTGCTTGAAGCATGATCGAGTTGATCGCAAATTCCTTCACTAATAAGTAATTTTTCTTCATCAAAGCGATTAAGTATATAAGGTATGAGCTTGTCATAATCTTGCAAGCAAGGTGCATTTTCATCGACAAAAATAGCATGTTTTGCAAAACTCATTTGCCCTACTCCCCAAAAAGTATGCATTACTTGTTTTGCATGAGCTGGATATTTTGCTTCTATTTTGGCTAAGATTAAATTATGAAAAACTCCATTTTCAGGCATGTTATAATCTATCAAATCAGGTGCGTTAGTTTGAAGTAAAGGTAGAAAAACTCTTTCTGTGCCAAGCCCCATGTATTTATCTTCTAAAGGCGGTTTTCCTACAACCGTAGCTTGATAAATCGCATTTTTTTTAGCAAAGATTTTTTCTACTTTTAAGACAGGACAAAGTTCAACAGGAGTATAAAAGCCTGTATGATCTCCAAAAGGTCCCTCGGGTGCAAATTCATTTGGATTTACAAAACCTTCAATCACAAAATCACTATCATAAGGCACATAGAGGTGATTGCTTTTGCATTTTGCCAAAATAGCAGGTTTTTTCTTAATAAAACCATAAAGTAAAAGTTCAAAAATACCTTTTGGTAAAGGCGCTTGAGCACACCAAATATATAAAGGATCTCCACCTATGGCTATACTTACTGGCATTTTTTGATTTGCTTTTTTATACTCATGAAAAAAATGGCTCGCGTCTTTGTGAATTTGCCAATGCATAAGCAAGGTTTTTTCATCAACTACTTGCAAGCGATACATTCCAAGATTATTTTGTTTTCCATTTATGCTTTGAGTATAAACTTGCCCCATAGTGATAAAAGGTGCAGCGTCTTTTTCCCAAGTTTTTAAAATAGGTATTTCATATAAAGAATTTAAGCTTTTGTAGTTAAATTCTCCATCTTTTTTGATGCGTTTTGGTGGGATATTTTTTAAATCAAGCAAGGTTTTGAAAAAATTTAATTTCGCACCAAAGCTTTGCGGTATGTGCATTTTAAGTAAAGAGCTAATTTCTTTAGCTACATCTTCATAATCTTTTCCAAATGCTAAATTTAAAGCTTTTTTACTGCAAAAAGTATTTAATAATACAGGATAATCGTATTTTTTACCATTTTTTACTGCATTAGTAAAAAGCAAGGCTTTAGAGTCTTCTTTTTTAACTTCTATATAAGCTAAATGTGCCATTTCAAGTTCTACATCTACTGGCTCATGGATGGTTTTTAATAAATTATTTTTTTCTAAAAGCTCTACGAATTTTTGCATTTATATCATACTCTCTGCTTCTTTTAAAATTTCTTTTGCACCTTTTGCTATCATTTCTTTGGCTAAAAGCTCGCCTGCATTTGAGTAATTTTGCTTATCAATCACTCTTTTTTCTTTTAAAATTTTACTTGCATCGGGTAAGCCCACTATGGCGCGAATTTCTATTTTTTCATCAATGATTTTTGCATTAATTCCTATAGGTACTTGACAACCACCTTCTAGGGTTTTTATAAAATCTCTTTCTATATAAGTTTCTACAAAGGCATTTTTATCGTTTAAGCATTCAAGGTATTTTAAAATTTGTTTATCATCAATGCTTTCTATACCTAAAGCTCCTTGAGAAGCTGCAGGTATCATCTCATCAAGCTCAAAAGCCCTAATGTACTTTATTTCTTTATCTAAACCCAAGCGTTTAATGCCAGCTAGAGCTAAAATAATAGCATCAAATTCCTTAGCTTTAAGTTTTTCTAAGCGTGAGTTGATATTACCTCTTAGAGAAATGATATTTAAATCAGGTCTTAACGCTAAAAGCTGCATTCTTCTTCTAAGACTTGTAGTGCCTACTTTTGCACCTTTTGGAAGAGCATTTAAGTTTTCATAATATTCACTTAAAAAAGCATCATTTACCACTTCTCTTTTTGAAATAGCAGCTAAAACTAAGCCATCAGGAAAGAAGCTTGGCACATCTTTTAAGCTATGCACAGCTAAGTGTGAATCACCTCTTAACATACTTTCTTCAAGTTCTTTTGTAAAAAGTCCTTTTCCACCTATTTTAGCTAAAGGAGAATCAAGTAAAACATCACCTTTAGTTTTAAAACCCTCTAAAGAAATTTCTAAATCAGAATGTGTTTGTAATAATTTATTTTTTATATACTCACTTTGCCATAATGCAAGTTGGCTTTTTCTTGTTGCGATGATTAATTGCATTTTTTATGCTCCTGTATGATTTCTACATCTATGATTTCTTCTTCGTTGTTTGTTTGATGATATTTTCTTTTTTGTTTTGTAAATAATTTTAATATCATCATAAAAAATAAGAGTAAAATTCCCAAAAATGTGCTTAAAATTCCTGGTATTAAAAGTAAAATTCCAACTATAGTTAAGGAAAATAATTTAATCATACCAAATAAATTAGTATTGGCATTTTGCATAGTTATGAGATTTGTCCAAGTCTTTGCTAAAAACATTGCTCCTAAAAACATACTTGCAAAAACTATCATAAAAAAATTTAAAAAACCAAAAAAGACTATAAATAAAATACTAGCAATCAATTCTAAAATCAAAAAAGCACTTAAATTTGTTTTTGCTATCATAAAATTTTCTCTAAGTGTGAAATTACTTCTTGGGTTTTTAAAACTTGTTTTTCTAGAGTATTTCTATGGATTAACTCTACTTCATCGCTTTCTAAACCCTTACCTATAACTAAAGCATAAGGAAAGCCCATTAATTCAAAATCATTAATCTTTACACCAAAACGCTCATTTCTATCATCAAACAAAATTTCTTTATCTTTAAAATGAGTATAAATTTGCTCGGCAAATTCCATAGCTTTTGTATCTTTTATATTAGAAACGATAATATCTAAAACAAAAGGAGCTAGAGTTTTATTCCAAATACAACCTTTTTCATCATGGCTTGCTTCTATGGCAACAGCTACTAAACGGCTCACCCCCATACCATAACAACCCATAGTGAAAAATTGAGCTTTACCATTTTCATCTAAATAGCTTGCATTCATTGCTTTTGAGTATTTATTTCCAAGTTTAAAAATATGTCCTACTTCAATACCTTTGCTTTGCTTAAGCTTGTGCTGACATTTTGGACAAAGATCATGCTCTTTAACTGCGGCAAGATCTTTAAAGCGTTCTTTGTTTAAATTTACAACATTGATTCCAACCAAATGATAATCTTTTTTATTTGCTCCAATAATCATATTTGTTTCATTTTCAAGCTCATGATCAATATAAAAATCAACTCCATTTAATCCTACAAAACCAATAAATCCTGGTACTAAACCTGCTTTTTCTAATTCTTCTTCACTTACATCGGCCAATTCTAATGCATTTGCTGCATTTAGTGCTTTAACTTCTTGCAGTTCATCATCGCCGCGTATAAAAAATACTACAATTTTTTCTTCATTTTCATAAATAGCTTTTTTAGCAATAGCTTTAACAGTATAGTAAGGATTAATTTTAAAAAATTCTGCTAATTCTTCTATAGTTTTTACATTTGGAGTGTGAAATTGTGTAGCAAAGTCAGCTTCTGGTCTTTCATCTTCGCAACTTTTTTTAGCTCTTTTTGCTGCTTCGATATTTGCAGCATAATCACAATGCTCACATAATAATATATCATCTTCGCCATTTTTAGCCAAAACCATAAATTCTTTTGAACCACTTCCGCCAATAGCCCCGCTATCAGCTTCAACAGCTCTAAAATCAAGCCCTAATCTTGTAAGAATTTTACTATAAGTTTCATGCATAAGATTAAATTCTTTATCTAAATCAGCTTCATTGCTATGAAAACTATAGCCATCTTTCATTAAAAATTCTCTACATCTTAAAAGCCCAAATCTAGGTCTAGCTTCATCTCTAAATTTAAGTCCTATTTGATATAAATGCAAAGGAAGTTGCTTGTAAGAATTTACTTTATTTCTAACCAAAGCTACTATGGCTTCTTCATGAGTTGGTCCTAAGACAAAATCATTTTCTTTTCTATCTTTAAAGCGTAAAAGCTCTTTACCAAAAACATTAAATCTCCCACTTTCTTTCCAAAGTTCAGCTGGGGTATTAAAGCTTAAATTTACTTCCAAAGCTCCCGCTTTATCCATTTCTTCTTTGATGATATTTTTAATCTTATCTAAAACTCTTTTTCCTAAAGGTAAAAAATTATACAAACCACTTCCAATTTGTTCTACAAAAGCACCCTTAACTAAAAATATATGACTTGGCAGGGTAGCATCTTTTGGATTTTCTTTTGTGCTTATGGCATAAAATTTACTAAATTTCATGATTATTCTCCAAATTAAATTCACATTTATAGAAGTTTAAACCTTCCATGCTTTCATTTTTTAAATCAAACACATAACGCATGGCATTTACAACAGAGTCATTTTGCATAGTTCCACTTAGTTTTTTTAAATTTACACTAGGATGATGTAAAAATGCATTCATCACCTGTCTTATAAGCTTTCTTGCTTCTTCATGATTTGAGTGTTTTAAATATCCTTTATCTATGGCCTTTTGTAATTGTTCTTTAGCGATTTCATCAGCTTGCAAGCGTAATTGCTTAACCAAAGGTAAGGTTGCTAGTTTGCTTAGATGTTGGAAAAACTCATTTGTTATAGCACCTACTATAGAATAAGCAATCTGGGCTTGATGTTCTCTTAGTGTTAAATTTTTTCTTACAACTTCTTCTAAATCATCAACAGCATAAACTATATTTTTTTCATTTGCTTTTACATCAATATCCCTAGGCACTGCTATATCAAAAAAATATCTTTTATAATCTTTTTCTTCTAATATGTCATTAGTTATGATAGCATGTGGAGCATTTGTGGCGCTAAAAAATATCTCATATTTATTTAATGCTTCTTTTAAATTTGCGATACTTTCACAACTTGCATTTTCACCCAAATCCTCACAAAGCTTTTGGGCATTTTGTATATCTCTATTTAATATCAATACTTTGGCCTTAGCATTTAATAAATGCTTACAGGCTAACTCGCTCATTTCCCCTGCACCTACTACAACTGCAGTTTTATTTTCTAAATTTATAAGCTCTTTAGCTTTTGCTACCGCTACTGAAGCAACTGAAATAGGATTTTTGGAAATTTCAGTTTGATTTCTAATATTTGCTGCACATTTAAAAGCATAATGGACTGCTCTAGTTAAATGCACACCACATCTTTGTTCTTGTAGAGCAAATTTATAAGCATCTTTTAATTGTCCAGCAATTTGTGTTTCTCCAATAACTAAACTATCAAGTGAGCTTGCCACAGAAAATAAATGATGGATAGCCCCACTATCTTCATAAAAATCAGCTTTTGCGCTTAAATTTTCTTTATCAACCCCACAAAGTAAACTAAGTGTTTTTAAAATATGTTCATTGATACTTTCAATTTCTCCGATAAAAAGAAAAATTTCAACTCTATTGCAAGTGCTAAGCACTAAACTTTCTAGAATTTTATTATTAGTATGGATTAATCTTAATAATTCTCTTTTTTTATCTTCATTGGAAAAGGAAAGTTTTTCTCTAGTAGCAATATCTGTATTTTTGTGCGTAAAACTGATACAATAATAATGCATTAAAATTCCCTTTCTATCATACTTTTAATAATATCTTCTAAATCTTTTATATTGTATTTTTCTATGGCTTTTAAGGCATTATTTGCATAGGTGTTTAATTCTTGACCAATTTGATTAAAAATTTCATGCTCTTGCATTTTATTTTTAATCCAAGTAAGTTCATCTATGTTTAAATCTTTCTTGTAATAAGACTTAAGTATTTCTTGATCTTGTGGATTTAATTTTCCATATAAATACATATAAGCAAGGGTGGTTTTACCTTCTTTAAAATCATTCATGGCGGGTTTGCCTAAGGTTTGTTCATCGCCTTTGATATCTAAAATATCATCTACAATTTGAAAAGCCAAGCCCAAGTTTTTACCATATTCTGCAAAATCATCTTCATTTAAATTAGCAAGTATAGCCCCACATCTTGCACTAGCTTCGATTAAAACGGCTGTTTTGTTATATATCATTTGCAAATAAGCGTTTTTATCGGTATTGAAAGTTTCGCTTAAATTTACATCCATTAATTCACCAATGGAAAGCTTTACAACAGCATTGGAGATGATTTTTGCTAATTTTAAATCTATTAAAGAAAGTTCATAGAAGGCTTTTGAGTATAAAATATCTCCAAGCATGATAGCATTTTTGGCTCCAAATTGTTCATTGATAGATTTTACACCTCTTCTTAATTTTGCTTCATCAATCACATCATCATGCAATAAGCTTGCAGCATGGATTAATTCTATAATGGCACAAATTTTATAACTAATATCGTTTTCACTAGCTATTTTTAAAAGTAATTTTGAGCGTAATTTTTTACCGCCTTGAAGTTTTGAACTCATTGTTAAAATAGGCTTGTAATTTAATTCAGATAAAAATTCATGCATATATTGATCTATCTTTTGCACCATGCTTTCCTTAATTTTCTTATAATTATATTTTATTAAATTTTACTTTAGTTTTGATTAAGAGTGACTTTTCTAGGATCTAAAAATTCCACTTCTAATCTTTTATCTCTATCTTCTATGTAGATAGTGAAAATAGCCTCACCTTTTTTAAAATCACTAAATTCAAGTATTAATCTTGCTCTATCTATGTGTGGATTTTTATAATCAGGCACTAAAGTTTGATCTACCCAATTTAAATTTCTTCTTAAAGACATCACAAATTGCCTAGGGTATTTTTTATACCTTGAATGAACGATGATATTAGTTTGATCAAATAAAGTCCATGAAAAGTCAAAATAATAAATCTCATCAGGATAGTCAATTTCTTTTATTTTTACACTTGCTTTTTCATCTTTACTTAAGGTAAATTTATAAGTATAATCAAAAAATACTTCAGCTTTTAAAAAATTAAACATCAAAAATAAAGATAAGAATAAACGCAAAATCAACCCTCATGCCCTAAAATTTCAGCACTTAAGCCTATATAAAAATCATTTTTTCTCTCATCTATTAAGAGTGAATTTTCCATTTGAAATTGTGCTACATCATTTTCATTTAAATTATTTTTTTCTAAAAGCTCTATCATAGCGATATGATCGGCTAATAATTTTTCTAAAACATTTTCTAATGCACCTAAATTTGCATATTTTATTGTTTCAATAAATTTTTCTTTAGGGCTTTTTGCAAACATTTCATCAAAAATATCCATTTTTATCCTTTTATGTAAGTTTGAATTTTTTCTATTAAAGTAGTTTTATCGTTAGCTTCATCTAAGTCTTTAATTTCTTTTTGCCAAGAAATATGTATATAATCCATCTTAGCATTTTTAGCACAAAGTCTGTCTTTTAAGCTATCGCCTATGAAAATACTTTTTTCATATTTTGCTTCATCTGCGATTAATCTTAGCATCATAGGATCAGGCTTAGCTTCTATACCATAACTAACACCTAGTATTTTATCAAAATATGAAAGAATGTTTTGTTTTTTTAAAATAGGTACCAAGCTTTCTTGAGGTGCATTTGTGGCTATAGCTAAATAGCAATCATTTTTTTTACAAAATTCCAAAACCTCAAGCACACCATCAAAAAGCACCACGCTTTGATCATAATGCTTAATAAAATACTTCTCATAACCTTCTTTAAAGCTAGTATGTGAGTAAGTATCAACCCCGTAAAAAATCTTAGCATAATTTTGCCCAGGAGTATTGATAGTATCTAAAATAAACTCTCTTTTTAAAGGTTCTAAATTTAAATCCGCTCTTATTTCATTTACCGCACATACTATAGCATTAGCACTATCTATAAGCGTGCCATCCATATCAAAAATTACATTTATCAATATTCATCCTTAAATTTAATTTTATGTTTGTCTTTTTTATAACTTTGATTATTTTTTAGCTTATATAAGGCATTGGCTTTTGAAGCTAAGGTTTTTTGGTCTAAACTTTCATCTAAACACTCATTTACAAAAATCTCCAAAGCCTTAGTATAAGTAGAATCTAAAAACACTGCTTGAATTTTCTCAAAGATTTTAGCATTTTTTTGCATTCTTTCCCTAAAAAGAGTTAAATCAAAATCTTCTCTTTTTAAAGCACTCACAGCAGAATTAGTAAATTTTTCTAAAGCTCTTACATATTTTACCCTTAAAGCTTTTTCATCATTTTTCATTCTGCTGCACTTGTATTGATTCTACATTGTAATGCTTCTTGTACTAAATTTCTTGCTATTGAAGCTTCAGCATCTACAATGTGTAAATGTTTATCAGTATGTGGGAAAATGATCTTAGCACCTGTACCACTTGTTTTTAAAACCGTTTGTATGGGTTTGTTAAAGCTAGAAAGCACTTGATAGAGCATATCAAGCTTAGCTTCATTACTTATAGTTATAATAGCAACTGAGCATTCTTCTATATTTGCTACTTTTAATGTTTCTACTTGGGCTACATTTGCAAAAAAGATATTTTCATTTCTACTGCGGCCAAGTTCAACTAAATTTAAATCACTTTCTAAAATCAAATATGGGATACCTGTTTTTTTGATCTTTTGCACCACTTCTTGACCTAATCTTGTATAACCAAAAATGATAAAATGATCTTTCATTTTTTGATCACATAAATAAAATTTAGCCATATCATTTTGCTCACCTTCGGCTGCGTTGGCTATTTTTCTAAGATTATTTAAAATAAAAGGCGTTGCAACCATAGTGACGATAGAAACTATAATAAAAATTTGTGCTGTTTTTTCATCTATAAGTGAATTTACTTGCATTAGCGAAAATACTGCTAGCGCAAATTCTCCAATTTGAGAAATACTCAAAGCAGTTTTTAACGCTACTCTTTTTCTTGTATAAAGGATTAAAAGACCGTAGATTACTACAAATTTTATCAATAAAACCAAGCTTACAAAAACAAAAATCAAAAACCAATTTTCAAAAACTATATGAAAATCAATTTGCAAACCAACACTGATAAAGAAAAATCCTAAAAGCAAATCTCTAAAAGGAACCAAATCTGCTTCTATTTTATGTTTATATTTAGTTTCAGCTATCAAAGCTCCAGCTATGAATGCTCCAAGTGAGTATGAAAAGCCAAAAGAATGAGCCAAAAAACTTGCTCCTATTACAGTAAAAAGTATGGTAGCGATGAAAATTTCATTTGCATTAGTTTTAATGATGAATTTTAAAACATAAGTAAAAAGGTATTTGCCTATAAAATAAAGCAAAACAAGTAAAATTACAGCACTGACTAAAGTTGTAAGTAAAAGTTTTGAAATATCAGCATTTTGAGAACTAAATATATCAATCATTAATAGCAGTGGTATCACAGCAATATCTTGAAAAAGTAAAATTCCTAAAGCTTTTCTGCCGTATTCTTCGTTGATATCGCCATTATCATTAAGTATTTTTAAAACTATAGCAGTGGAAGATAAGGCTAGAGCAAAACCTGCTATCATTGCGATATGGCTTGCTATACCTAAAATATAAGTTACAAGTAAAGTACAAACCAAACCACAAGTTAGCATTTGCAAACTTCCATTTAAAAATACTTCTTTTTTCATTGCCAAAAGATGTTTAAATGAAAATTCAAGCCCTATGGTAAACATTAAAAAAACTATGCCAAATTCAGCTACATGTATAACAAATTCATTAGTGCTAAAACCATAAAATTCACGCACAAATAAACCTGTAGCTATATAACCTATAATAGTTGGAATACCAAATTTTTTAAGTATAACATTAAGTATGACAGCAACTGCTACTGCAGTTAAAAATAAAGTTATAAAAGCATCCACTCACCAACCTTTTGTAATGTTTTTATTATTTTATTTTTTCTAAAAAAATTAAATCAAAATTACTTCTATGTTTAACTACTGCTCTTGATTTTGAAGGATTATCTCTTCTATCAAGTTCTAATCTTAACTCTTCAATAGTGTTTTCAAACTCATCAATTTTTGTTTTTAGTTTTAAAATCACATCAACACCAGCTAAATTAACCCCAAGATCTCTTGTTAAGCGTAAAATCATTTTGATTCTATCTATATCTTTTTGAGAATAAAGTCTCATTTTACCATCGGTTCTACTTGGCTCAACTAAACCTTCTTTTTCGTATTGTCTTAGAGTTTGTGGGTGTATACTTAAAACTTTTGCAACAACACTTATAAGATACACCGGTTCATCATAACTATGCTCCATTACTTACTCCTTTCAAGGTAATTTTTCTTCTAAAATTTTTACAAATTCAGGATCAAGGCTATTAATATCAGGTATTTTTACATTCAAAATTAAATACATATCCCCATAAAGATCTGTTTTTCTATTTTGCACTCCATAGCCTTTAAGTCTAATTTTTTGATTGTTTTTAGAATTTGGCGGTATGGTAATTTTAACTTCTTTTCTTGGGGTATGCACACTGATTTTATCTCCAAAAAGCGCTGTTTTTAAGCTAATTTCAACCTTTTTGTACAAATCATCATCTTCTCTTTCATATTCATCGCTTTTTTCAAGTTCAACTTTTAAAATCAAATCCCCTCTTTGCCCTTGAAAGCTTTTTCCTTTACCTCGTATGCGTAGCTTTTCGCCATCTTTTATGCCATGTGGAATTTTGATTTTAACTTGCTCGTTATTTATATTTACCAAATGCTCACCACCTAAAATTCCTTTTTCAAAAGGAATTTTAACACTTGCTTGCAAGTCTAAATCTTCTTCAAATCCTCCAAATCCTCCAAAGCCACTTCTAAAATTATTACTAGAACTAAAACCGCCACTAAATCCTCCAAAGCCTCCGCCAAAAATATTTTTTAAAATATCATTGATGTCAGCTCCACCTGCATTTCTTGAAAAATCATGAAAACTTTGCCCACCAAACATAGAATCGCCATATCTATCATACTGAGCTCTTTTTTTCTCATCACTTAAAATTTCATAAGCGGCGTTAATTTCTTTGAATTTTTCCTCAGCACCATTTTCTTTGTTAATATCAGGATGATATTGTCTTGCTAATTTTCTATAAGCTTTTTTTATCTCATCTGCACTAGCGTTTTGCGAAACTCCTAGTGTTTCATATAAACTATTACTCATTTTTATTATTCCTTAATTTTTTATAAGATTATATCAAAAACTTTAGTCTTAGTCAATCAACTTTTATAAGTTTTAAAACTAAAGGTTTTATTTACAATTGTGTAAAAATAAAATTTTATACTTGCATTAAATGATTTTACAAAGGATAAAACATGAAAAAAACTATGATTCTTTCTTTGGCATTGGCAACTAGTCTTTTTAGTGCTAGTATTGATTTTAAACAAGCAGATGATAATGTAAAAAGAACTTTACCAACTGATAATCAAAATACTATACTTTCTTATCATGATTCCATACAAAAAGTTAAAAATTCAGTTGTAAATATCTCAACTTCTAAAACTGTTCAAAGTAGTTCATTTGGAATTGATGATTTTTTCAATGACCCTTATTTTAGACAATTTTTTGGTTTTGATTTCCCACAAGCTCCAAAAAATAAAAAAAATAAAGAAGTTGTAAGTTCATTGGGTTCTGGTGTAATTATTTCAAGCGATGGTTATATTATAACAAATAATCATGTTATAGAAGATGCTGAAAAAATCACTGTAAATTTACCTGATTCTAGCACTGAATATAAAGCTAAATTAATCGGAGCTGATCCTAAAACAGATTTAGCAGTGATAAAAATAGAAGCAAAAAACTTACCCGCAGTAGTTTTTGCTGATTCAGATAAATTACTAGAAGGTGATGTAGTGTTTGCTTTGGGTAATCCTTTTGGTGTTGGAAGTAGTGTTACAAGTGGGATTATTTCGGCCTTAAATAAAAACAATATAGGTCTAAATCAATATGAAAATTTCATCCAAACTGATGCTTCTATTAATCCTGGAAATTCAGGCGGAGCTTTGGTAGATAGTAGAGGAGCTTTAGTTGGGATAAATTCAGCCATACTTTCAAGAAGTGGTGGAAATAATGGCATAGGTTTTGCAATCCCTTCTAATATGGCAAAATCTATTGCACAAAAACTTATTGAGCATGGAAAAATTGAAAGAGGATATTTAGGCGTAGTCATAGGAGCTTTAACTCAAGATATTAAAAAAGCCTATACTAATCAAGAAGGTGCTTTAATCACTGAAGTACAAAAAGATTCAGCAGCTTATAATGCAGGGTTAAAAAGAGGAGATTTGATTATAAAAGTAGATAAAACTGTGATTAAAAGCCCTATGGATTTAAAAAACTACATAGGAAGTATTGATCCAAAACAAGCAGTAGAAGTAACTTATGAAAGAGATAATAAAGTCAAAACAGCTAAATTTATGTTAAAAACAGATGAAAAGTCGCTACAATATGAAAAAGGTTATATTGATGGTCTAAAATTAGTGGAACTTGACTCTAAGAATAGACAGCAATACCGCATACCTGAAAGTATTAGTGGTATTTTAATTACCGAAGTTACTCCAAAATCAAAAGCTGAAAAAATAGGTTTTGAGCAAGGTGATATTATTATAGGTGTTGATCAGTATGAAATTTCAAATTTTAAAGAATTATCTAAGGCTTTAGAATTAAATAAAGGTAAAGAGTATGTTAAAATTTGGATTAATAGAGGCGGATTTGTAAGAGCTTTACTTTTTTAAGAAAGGAAAAAAATGACAAATATTTTAATGATAGAAGATGATTTAGAATTAGCAGAGATTATAGCTGAATATTTAGAGCAATTTGATATGAAAGTAGATATTGCTCATGAGCCTTATATAGGTCTTTCAAGACTTGCTTTAAATCCTTATGATTTAATCATTTTGGATTTAAGCTTACCTGGACTTGATGGACTTGAAGTATGCGAGGAAATTCGTAAAAAATATGATACACCTATTATCATTTCAAGTGCAAGGCATGATATTAGCGATAAGGTTGCAGCACTTGATTTGGGTGCAGATGATTATTTACCAAAACCATATAATCCTCAAGAACTTCAAGCAAGAATTAAAAGTCATTTAAGAAGAATTTCAAACACAAAAACTGCTCAAGCTCAAGTTAAAAAAGATCTTGTATATGATAAATATAAACATACTATCACTATGAAAGATCAAGAAATTAGCTTTACTAATGCTGAATTTGATATTTTGAGTTATTTAATTAAAAAAGAAGGTGGAGTGGTAAGCCGCGAAGAGCTTGTGTATAATTGTAGCTCTATTAGTGAAGATTCTAGTAATAAAAGTATAGATGTAATCATTAGTAGAATCAGACAAAAAATCGGAGATGATCCTAAAACTCCAAAATACATTCATTCAATCAGAGGTATAGGATATAAATTAACTCAATGAATAAATCATCAATTTTTTATACTATAACCTTTGTTTTTTTACTTGCAAGCGTTAGTGTAATTTTAGCTTTTTTATGGCTTATAAAATATGATCAACAAAATTACACTAATGAGCTTAATGCAAAATATTCTTTTATAGCTAATGCAAGATTATTATATTTTAATCATGTGATTAGTGAAAGAGAATTTTATGAGCAAACAAAAAATTACAAAATGATAGAATTAACAACTCCATCAGACATAAGACAAATCATCTATAAAGCTGAAACTATAGCACGGGCTCAAACTAGCACAGGTGTAGTTGAAATCATTACTTTAGAAGATAATGTGTATTTAAAAATCATTTTTGATGGTAAGCTTTATTTGTACAAAGATTTAGAATATCAAGGTTATCGTTATTTTGTGATTAAGCTTATTGCTAGTATAGTAGTAATGGTTTTATTGATTTTATATATTTTTATCATTAGAAAATTAAAACCACTTAGAGCTTTAAAAAGACAAATAGATAAATTTGGCGAAAACAAACTCAATGAAATTCAAAATGTCAGTAAAGGCAATGATGAAATTTCTCAAGTAGCAACAGCCTTTTATGAGTCTATTTTAAGAATTCAAAAACTAAATACTTCAAGGCAGTTTTTCTTAAGAAATATTATGCATGAGCTAAAAACCCCAATTACTAAAGGTTTAATTACTTTAGAAATGCTTGAAGATAGCAAATATAAAGAAAGATTAGTGGGTGCTTTTAATCGTTTAGAGATTTTGATTAATGAATTTGCAGCCATTGAGCAAATTACTTCGGGTGCTGGTTTGATTAATTTAAAAAAATACAATATCTTAGATCTTTTAGATGAAGCTAAAGATATAGCTATGAGTGATGATGAAAAGGTAAAAATTAGTATAAAAGAAAGTTTTAGTGTTAATGTAGATTTTAAACTTTTTACCACTGCAATGAAAAATATGATAGATAATGCGACAAAATACTCTGATGAAAATTGCGTTACTATAGAAATAACTAAAGATTATCTTTGCTTTAAAAACAAAGGAAAAGCCTTAGATAAAGACTTGAAATACTATACTCAAGCCTTTACGCAAGGCAAGAAAAATAAAGATAGTTTTGGACTTGGATTATACATTGTTAAGACTATTTTAGATTCTCATAAACTCACGCTTTATTATGAATATAAAGATGGTGTTAATCATTTTTATTTTAATGATATACAAAATATAATTTTAAACTAGGAAATTCATGCCCTTATCGCGTTTAAATGAAGAACAATATAAAGCCGCTAGTGCTCCTTTTGGACATAATCTAATTATAGCAAGTGCAGGCACGGGTAAAACTTCAACTATAGTTGCAAGAATAGCTTTTTTACTTCAAAATGGTATAAAGCCTGAAAAAATTATGCTTCTAACCTTTACAAACAAAGCTAGTAAAGAGATGATTGAAAGACTTAGTAAGTATTTTGATAAAAGCATTACTTCAAAAATCACAGCAGGAACTTTTCATAGTACTGCTTATTCTCTACTTAAAGAGTTAAATCACGATATTATTTTAAAACCTGCGAGTGAGCTTAAAATTCTTTTGCGTTCTATTTTTGAAAAACGCACTTTTCATCATTTAAGCGATACTAAACCTTATATGCCAAGCTATTTGTATGATGTGTATTCTTTATTTCAAAATACTAATGCAAACTTAGATGAATTTTATAATTGGTTTTGTCAAAATTATGATGAACAAGCTGTTTATGCTGAAATTTATGAAGATATTTTAAAAGAATACGAAGAAGAAAAAATGCGTTTTAACTATGTGGATTTTAATGATTTATTGATCAAATTAAAACATGTTTTAGCTTCACATCATTTTGAATTTGATGAGATTTTAGTAGATGAATACCAAGATACTAACACCTTGCAAGGCTCGTTAATTGATGCTTTTAAAAGTAAAAGTTTGTTTTGTGTGGGTGATTATGATCAAAGTATTTATGCTTTTAATGGGGCTGATATTTCTATTATAGGAAGTTTTAAAGATAGATTTGTCGATGCAAATATTTTTACTTTAAATAAAAACTATCGTTCTAGTAAAAATATACTTGCGTTAGCTAATAAGGTTATTTTAAACAATGAAAGATTATATCCTAAAGAATTAATTGTAACTAGAGAAGGAGATTTTAAAGCGCCAAGTTTGCTAACTTTTAATGAATTATTTGATCAATACTCTACCATAGCAAAAATAATCTTACAAAGCGGGGTTAATCTTGATGAAATTGCTGTGATTTTTAGAAACAATTCTAGTGCAGATGGAGTAGAAGTAGCCTTAAGAGAACTTGGCATAGCAAGCAAAAGAAAAGGTGGAGGAAGTTTTTTTGAAAGCTTGGAAGTTAAAAACTTTTGCTCTATGCTTGCAATCGTGCTTAATCCAAAAGATATCATGGCTTTTATACATTTACTTGAATACACCAAAGGAGTTGGTGGGGTTTTGGCAAAAGATATTTTTGATGCTTTATTAAAATTAGGACATTCTAGTTTAATTAAAGGCTTTTTAAATCCTGATAGTAGCGTAAATTTAAAAAAATACAAAAAACAAAGTTACCAACTAGGACTTTTTGATGATATTGAGGAGCTAGCCTCGCCTTCAAGATTTAACTTAGAAAGCGAATTTAACACCCACCCTATTTTAAGCTTACCCAAAATCAACGAGCTTTGTGCAAAAAATCTTGAAAAAATTTATCTTTTTATTAAAAAAGCAAGTGAGTGTAAAATCTCAACCCAGCTTGTAGATTTGATTTTAGAAAATGATTATTTTAAAGAAATTTGTGATATTTTGGCAACTAAAAGAGCGACTAATAAAAATTCCAATGTTGATTTAAATAAAAAAAATGAAATTTTAGAAAAAATCAACGCGAAAATGTTTGTATTAAAAGAACTTGCTAAAAATTATAGTGATAATTATAAATACTATAACTTTCTTACTCTTGGTGCTAGTGAAATGAGTAGTGGTAGTGGGGTTAATCTTTTAAGTATACATGCAAGTAAGGGGCTTGAGTTTGAACTTGTATTTATAATTGATCTTGCACAAGGAAGATTTCCCAACCAAAAACTCATGAGCATGGGCGGAAGTTTAGAAGAAGAAAGAAGGCTTTTTTATGTAGCTGTAACTAGAGCTAAAGATACTTTATACTTAAGCTATGCAAAATATGATAAGATTAAAAAAAGCAATTATCAACCCTCGTGTTTTCTAATCGAAGCAGGTATGTGCAAAGAAGAATAAAAATAAGACTTTATTAATCTTTTTATATTATGATTAATAAAAATCATTCAAGGAGAAAAAATGAATAGTGTATTATTCAAAGGAAATAAAGTAAATTTAAAAGGAAACAACATCCAAATTGGCGACATGGCTCCAAATATCACTTTAAAAGCCAAAGATCTTTCAGGTGTTGAAATTGCTCCAAAAGGTAAAACTCAAATTATTATCAGCGTACCAAGCCTTGATACTCCAGTATGTGCAACTGAAGCTAGAGAATTTAATAAAAAAGCAGCAGCAAGTGGTGTAGAAGTAATCGTAGTTAGTATGGACTTACCATTTGCTATGGGTCGTTTTTGCTCAACTGAAGGTATAGATAATTTAACTGTTGCGAGTGATTTTGTTTCTAAAGAATTTGGTGAAAAATATGGTGTTTTAATGGCTGATGGTCCACTTGAGGGAATTTTAGCTAGAGCAGTGTTTGTAATTAAAGATGGTGTAGTTGCTTATAAAGAATTAGTAAATGAAGTAACAGAACTTCCTAATATGCAAGCTTTAGAAAATTTCTTTAGTCAAAGTTGTGGATGTGGTGGTTGTGGTTGCCACTAAATTTTAAAAGCCTGCAAAAGGCTTTTAAATCTAACTGCAAAAATACTTAAAAACAATATTAGCAATTAACCTTTTCTAATTTTGGAGCAATAACAAATCTACAATAAGCTTGGCTAGGATTATTTTTAAAATATTTTTGATGATAGTTTTCAGCCTTATAAAATTTTTCTAGTTTTAAAACTTGTGTAACTATGTCTTTAGTGTAATATTTTTGTGCTTTTTGTAAAAAATTGCTAATAATTTTTAACTCCTCATTAGTTTGATAAAAAATAACTGATCTATATTGTATCCCCTCATCAGCTCCTTGTTTATCTAAGCTTGTTGGATCGTGCATTTTGAGAAAAATTTCTAAGATTTTTTCTAATGAAATTTGTTTTTCATCATAAATTATCTTAGCTACTTCTATATTCCCATCACCATTTACCACGCTTTCATAACTTGGATTTGGCTTACCACCGCTATAACCTACTTCTGTATAAACTACGCCTTTGATTTCATCAAACACAGCTTGAGTACACCAAAAACAACCCGCACCTAAGATAATTTCCTTATTTGTCATTATTTTCCAAATCCTCATTTTCTTTTAAAACAAGTTGCATAAGATAAAGCTCTTCCCCATCTATGATTTTTAAATCTTTATCTTCGCATTTTGGGCACCAAAAGATATTATTTTTAAGCACTCCACTAAAATGACATTTTTGACACTCAACTACTACTTCTTGAATATGTATAATAAATTTAGCATTCTTACATAAGGGACTATTTTCTTTAAAAGTTTCAAAGCTTCTTTGCAAAAGTGGAGGTTCAACCCCACTTAAACGCCCTATTTTAACATGCACTTCTTCAATAACTTTTCCTTGGGCATATTCTTCACAAAGTTCTAGCAAAGATTCTGTAATACTTAACTCATGCATTAGCAAATTCTTGGTAAAAGCTCGCCTTTTGGAGCTTCTAAAATGCGTTTTGCTCCATAAGCATTTTCTAAAACCACTCTTGCTTTTTTATTAGTTGTGATTTCACCTATAATAGCTGCATTAGTATTAAATTGTTTTAAAATTTCTAATGCTTTTTGTTCATCTTTTTTATCTACACAAATAATAAAAGTTCCTTCATTTGCAAGCTCATAAGGCTCATACCCAAAAAGCTCACAAACCCCCAAAACTTCATCGCAAACTGGGATTTTTTCTTCAAATATTAAAAGCTCTAAATTACTTAATTTAGTCCATTCATTTAAAACTGCACTAAGCCCACCACGCGTAGCATCACGCATTGCTTTTATGGAAATATTTGCATTTAAAAGTGTTAAAACTTCATCTTTTAAGCTTTTACAATCACTTTGGATATTTGCCTCTAAATTATTTCTTTCAATCAAAACCGCACAACCATGAGCTCCAATATCCCTTGAAACTAAGATACTACAACCACTTTTTAAGTTTTTGGTATTGATTTTTTGTATATTTTTACCTATACATGAAGTATTAATGTATATTTCATCGCCTTTATTTTTAGGAACAACTTTAGTATCCCCACAAACTAACTTTACTCCCGCTTTATCGCATTCTTCTTTTATAGATTTTAGTATAATTTTTAACTTTTCTAGCTCAAAACCCTCTTCTAAAATTAAAGCTAATGATAAATATAGCGGTTTTGCTCCCACCATTAATACATCATTTACGCTACCGCAAACTGCTAATTTTCCTATATTTATATCTTTTAAAAAGATAGGATTTAATACAAAAGAATCAGTACTAAAAGCCAAATCATCTAAAATTGCAGCATCATTTGCCTCTTTTAAAACATCATTTTCAAAAATAGAAAAAATTTCACTTATCAAAGCATTCATTTCTTCGCCACCGCCACCATGGGCTAAAGTAATTTGCTTCATTTTATGCCTTATCTTGATAGTATTTATAATAAGCTGCGCAAGCTCCTTCACTAGAAACCATACAGCTACCTATGGGATTTTTTGGAGTGCAAGCTTTTGCAAACACCTTACAATCGTAAGGCTTAGCTAAGCCTCTTAAAATTTGACCACAAATACAAGCCTTGCTTTCGTTTTTACTTTGTACTTTACAATCAAACACTTTGCTAGCATCTAAGTGTGCAAATTCATCTTTTAGACAAAGTCCGCCATTTACAATCACTCCAAGACCTCTAAATTCAAAATCACAAGGTTTAAAGTATTTTTCCACTAAAGCCTTAGCTTTTAAATTTCCTTCTTTGCTAACTACTCTGTGATATTCATTATAAACTTCAAAAGTATTTGCATTCATTTGCTCTACTATATTTAACACACTAAGCATTATATCAACTGGCTCAAAACCACTCACTGCTATAGGAGTTTTGTATTTTTTAGCAATAGGTTCATAAATGCTTGATCCTGTGATAACGCTTACATGGGAAGGTCCTAAAAAGGCGTCAATTTTTACATTTTCATCTTGCATGATAGCTTCTACCGCGGGTGGAACCAACACATGATTAATATGAAAAAATAAATTTTTTAAATTTAAAGCTATACCTTTTTCTATAATCACCCCACTCATAGGTGTAGTTGTCTCAAAACCTATGGTAAAAAAGATTATATTTTTTTCAGGGTTTTTTAAAGCTATATCTATCACATCCAAAGGTGTATAAAGCGCTCTAATATCAGCTCCTTTAGCTCTAAGATCAATTAAGCTTTCATAACTTCCTGGCACTTTAAGCATATCGCCTAATACACAAAAGATAGTATTTGGCATACTTGCAAGCTTTAAAGCTACATCAATACGCTCTCTTGGCATAACACACACAGGACAGCCTGGGCCATGAACAAAATTAATTTCTTTTGGCAATAAATCAGGCAAACCAAATTTCATAATACTATGCGTATGTCCACCGCAAATTTCCATGATATTAATAGGCTTAGTAATTTTAGAAGCAATAAGTTCTTTTAGGGCTAAAATTCTTTCTTTATCTCTAAAATCATTAATTAAATCCATTTTTTAGCCCCATATCGCCTTCATTTTCATCGATTTGTCCATTTTGCATTTTCTCTGCTATATCAGCATAAATTTTTAAACTCTCTTGTGCAGCTTGAGTGTCGATTTTTTCCATAGCAAAACCCACATGTATAAGCACATAATCGCCTACTTTTAAAGGCTCGCTTATTAAATCCAAACTTACTCTTCTTTTAACCCCTAAAGTTTCTACTATGGCTGAATTTAGCTCATCAATTTCTAAAATTTTAGAAGGTATAGAAAGACACATTAGTTAAGCTCCTTTTTCATTTTTAGATAATTTATCCAAAGATCAAATCCTGTTTTTGTTTTACTATCTAAAATCATAATATCTATTTTAGGATTTAGCCTTTTAGCTGCCATAGAAGCTGCTTTGAAATCAAAGTCAAAATGTTGAGCCAAATCGGCTTTAGTAATGACTAATAAATCAGCCTTTCTAAACATCACTGGATATTTTTCCACCTTATCGCTACCTTCTGTTACTGAAAGTAAAACTACATTTAAATGTTCACCCAAATCATAACTTGCAGGACATACCAAATTTCCCACATTTTCAACAAAAACTATATCAAGTTTGCTAAGTTTAAAATGATGTAAAGCTTCATGCACCATAAAAGCATCTAAATGACAAGTTTGTCCTGTAGTAATTTGATGAGCTAAGCCTCCTGCTTTGATAATGCGATTTGCATCATTATTAGTTTCTAAATCTCCTTCAACCACAGCTATTTTTAAATCATCTTTTAAAGTTTTTATAGTTTCTTCTAAAAGCGTTGTTTTACCGCTTCCTGGGGAACTCATTAAATTAATACAAAGAGTATTATACTCATTAAAATGCTCTCTATTATGAGCTGCTTGATGATCATTTTTTGATAAAATTTTACTAATAACATTAATAGTTTTTTCATCTTTTAAAACTGGATTTTCATGATGGTGATCATGATGATGTTCATGTCCATTAATAGAACAACCGCAATCTTTACACATAATCTTTCCTTTATATTTTTATTTTATTGTATATAAAAAAGTATTAAAAAAATATGAGTTTTATTAAGTTTTTAAAGATAAATAATGCACAAGTTGCCCAAGTGCGATAGAACTATCATTGCAAGGAAATTGCAAAGAAGTTTTATAAGCAAAATTTTTTCGATCTAAAATTTCAAGCAAGGTTTTATTTTGAAATACCCCACCACATAAAAGCACTTCTTCTTTAAATTTTTTTGAATATTCTATAATTAAATTTGCAATGCCATTTAGCAAACCTGTGCTAATTTTAACTTTATCTTTATCTTCTAAAGCTTGCAAAAAAGCATTTTTAAAGCAAATTTCTTTTTCTTTGATGTCAAATTTGTAACTATAATCAAGATTTTTATCATAATATTTTTCCATCAAAAGTCCAATTTGCGCTTCATAATCAAGCTTTTGTATATCAAAAGCAAAAGCGCCAAAAGCATCAATAATCCTACCAAGAGAACTTGTATATAAAGAGCTTTGAGTGTGAATTTTTTTAAGATTGTTTAATTTTACTTGAGAAAATTTAGCTAAAAACTCGCTAGCTTTGCTTTCTAAATTAAAATCAAAAATTAAAGCTAAAGCTAAATTTGCGATATTTTTAATATCTGCATTAATTAGTTTGAAATTTTTAAAATGATTTAGCCTTTCATAGTTTTTTAAATTCGCTCTAAAAATCTCCCCACCCCAAATTTTTCCATCATCTCCATAACCTGTTCCATCAAAAACAAAGGCTAAAACATCATTTTTGTAAATTTTGTGTTCAAATAAACAAGCACACAAATGTGCATAGTGATGTTGCACGCGAAAATTTTTATAATCTTTAAATTCTTTTACATAGTTAAATTGTGGGTGTTTATCGCTTAAAATCTGATCAAAATTTAGTTTATAAGAGTTTTGAAAGAAAGTTAAAATTTTAAAAAATCTCTCTTGTATGTCTAAACTTTTCATATCGCCTATATAAGGAGAAATGAAAATTTGATTTTTAAAAAAACATGCAAATTCGTTTTTTAACTCACTTCCTAGAGCTAGAATATTTTCTTTTGTATTAAAAATATCTGCTGTATTGATATAAAGTGGGTTAAGACCCCTTGAAGTCCTTAAAAATATAATTTTTTCGCTAATAACTTGAGCAATACTATCATCGCTTGAATTGTGTATTGCTCTATCATAATCAAGATAAAAATCAAACACATCACTAAGTTGCTCTAAAAGTTTTGTTTCTTCATAAATAATGCTTTGTGAACTTAAATTAGCACTTGTTGCAATGATAGGTTTTTTAAAATGTTCAAAAAGCATTAAATGCGTTCCCATATAAGCTAACATAATACCTATTTTATTGGTATCTGGTGCTAAGCTTTTATGGATATTTTTGCTATTTAAAATAACTATGGGTTTTAAATTTGAAGTTAAAAGTTTTGCTTCAGCTTCATTAATAAAAGCTAATTCTTGAGCCATTTTAAGATCTTTTACCATGATAGCAAAAGGCTTTTTAGGGCGATTTTTGCGTATTCTAAGTTCATTTATAGCATTTTTATTTGTGCTATCACAAATTAAATGAAACCCACCCATACCTTTAAAAGCTATGATTTTACCTTCTTCTAAAAGCTTTGCAAGCAAGATAAAAGCTTTTTCATCTTTGGCTAAAATATTTTGATTTTTATCTTTTAAAAAAATAGTAATTTTACATTTTGGGCATGAGAGTGGTTGGGCATGAAAACGACGATTAGTAGGATCTTCATACTCGCTTTGACAAAAAGAACACATTTTAAACTCATCCATAGTCGTATTAACTCTATCATATGGGAGTTTTTTTATAATAGAAAATCTTGGTCCACAATTTGTACAAGTGATGAATGGATATTTAAATCGCGGATTTTTCTCATCGTAAAATTCATTATAGCAATCCTCACAAAGAGCAAAATCACTTAAAATCGGGCTAAATTTTTCACTATCTTGTGAAGTACTTATGATAAATTCATTATAAGTTTTTTGAAGTTTTTTATAAGAAAAATTAAAATCATCTATCCTAGCTAAAGGTGGTAAATTAGCAAAAAGTTTTTCTTTAAAAATTTTTAATTCATCATTGCTACACTCAAGGATTATAACAACACCTAAGCTATTATTATAAACTTCACCTTTTAAATTAAGCTCTTTAGCTATGTTAAAAACAAAAGGACGAAAGCCAACGCCTTGCACTAACCCTTTAATATGAATTTCATATCCAAAGTGGGACATCACTTAACTTAAAAAATGGTATGTGTTTAAATACATTTTTACTAAGGCTTTTATGCTCAAACAAGCTCCCACTAAGCACGGCACAATCAACTTGTTCTTTAGCCCTTAAATCATCAAATAAATCCCTTAAAAAATACGCCAAACTCTCAACAACACCTAAGGCTATGATTTGATTTTCTACTCCAGCAAGCTTAAAACTCATCACGCTTCTTAAGGTTTTAGTGTAATCAAATTCTTTTTGCTCATTAAGCTTAAAGTCTATCCTAACACCTTTTGCCATTTTACTCTCATCTGCTAAGGTCAAAAGTGCCAATGCTGCTTTTTTCTCGTCTTCATCAAGCTCTAAAATCATCCCTACCATGCCAAAAAGATTAAAAAAATTATTAGCCATATTTAGTTCTTTTCGCACAAGAATAAATTCTTTTTCGTAATTAGCTAATAATCTCTTAGCAACATCATCTTGACTTATAGTTTCATAAAACTCATCAAAGCTTTTTGGTAAGCAAAGTTTTAAAAGATTTAGCTCTTTATCAAGTAAGATAATATCATCATTTCTTTTGCTAAGTTCTAAAAGCAAAGGCTTTTTGTCTTTAAAATCAGACAATATACAAGAAATTCTTGCAAAATTTTTATCTTCTTTTTGAAAAATCAAATTTTTAAACTCGGGTAAAATATAATCATAACCCCTACAAACTACTAGTTCATTTTCGATTAAAGCTACTTCAAAATCATCTTCAAAATGTTCTAGCTTTTTAAAATTTAAAAACTTAATTCCTTCTTTTTCAAGTTCAAAACATAAAGCAAACAAGAAAAGATTATCATATATTTTGATTTTAAAATATTCATGATTTAATTGATGATTTTGTCTAAAAATAGCATTAAATTTAAGTTTCATTAGAGGCTTTTCAACCCCTGCTAAGATTTTAAATTGCTCGTTATTACAAGAAAAAAATGCATTGATATGTTTTGGGTCACAAGGTATTAAAAAATCATCCAATGCTTCATTAAAAATTTCAAAAGCATATATTCCTTTTGGACTTTTAAAATGCATTTTTTCTTTGTTTTTTAATTTTTCCAAGGCTTTTTTTAAATTATCGTAGAAATTTTCTTTAGTGATTTTTATAAATTCTTCTTCTATTTTAAATTCTTCTTCTACAAAAATACCCCATTCATTTTCTAAAAGCTCGCCATTAATATAAGCATTTGCATTGAGTCTTGTTAAAAAACTTCTTTGAGTAAAAGCTTTTTCTTTTTTTATAGGTGTAAAATCTTCTTCTATAACTTTTAAGTCAAATTTGTTTAAAAAAACACTATGGCTGATATTTTCTAAATTAGAACAAAAGGCTTGAATTTCATCTTTTTCGCCTTTAATCTTAATGATGATTTTTTCATCTTTTTGCTCATAATCATACACATAATCTTTAGCATAATAAGCTAACAAATACTCAAAAATATCATTTTTAGATTTATAATCAAAAGTAATTTCTAAAAGCAAGTTTAAAACCTTAAAATTAAATTTTTAAAAATATAAATATAACAATTTTAATTCTAAGGAAAGCTTAAAAATATACTTAAAAAATAAGACTTTTTAAAAAAACTTCTCTTGCTTTATAATCAGGCATAAATTTATATAAAAAATCATAAAATTCTTTTTGATGATGTGGGTAGATTAAATGTGTAAGTTCATGTAAAATCACATATTCTATAGCTTTTATAGGTTTTTGCATAAGTTTTAAATTTAAGTTTATGTATGCTTTTTGATGATTACAAGAACCCCATCTTGAAATCATTTCTTTAATGCAAATTCTTTGCACTTTTCTCTTGTGGACAAATTGCCATTTTTTTACAAAATACTCAAAAATCACCCTAGCACTACGCCTTAAGAAAAGATCTAAGGACTTTTGATTTTTTGCAAAAATTTTATCTTTTTTTATAAGAACTTTTTTATGATTTTCGTTAAAAACTAGCTTGTATTTTTTACCTAAAAAATACATTTCATCACTTGCTAAAACTACTCTTTTTAAAGAAAGTTCTTTTTCTTTGGCTCTAATCCAGCTTTCATTTTTTTCTAAAAATCTTAAAACATCTCTTTGCTCATAATATAGCGGTATGCTAAGCTTGAAAGTTAAATCCCTATCTACCCTAAGTCTTAAGTATTTAAGTTTTTTCTTTTCAAAAGCAAAACGAAATTCTTTAAATTCTAAAATTCCTTTTATACTAGTGCTTTGCCTTGCCATTTTTTACTTTTCCATCTATATGAATTTACTATACCGCGTAAAAACTCATCTGCACAAAAACCTATCCAAACTCCCAAAATTCCAAGTCCAGCATAAAAACAAAACACATAACCAACCGGTAAAGAAACTCCAAGCATAAACACCACTCCACTTAAAAATGGAAATCTCGCATCACCACTTGCTCTTAGTGAATTCACCATGACTATATTAAAAGTTCTTGAGATTTCTAAGAAAATTGAAAGAGTAAAAAGTGGTATCATAAGTTCTTTTAAACTCTCTTCAAGCTTTACTACATCCATGGTAAAATCTTGCAAAACATAATTAAGTAAAGCTACAAAAGCACTTGCTACCACGCTAAAATATAAAGCTATCCATGTATGTTTATAGGCCACATTTAAGTATTTTGCGCCGACTAATTTACCTATGATAATTTCATTGGCTACGCTTATAGCTTGCCCTACTAGCATGATGAGCAAAGAAATTTGAAAATAAATCGTTTGAACGCTTAAATTTTCTTTACCCAAACTTGCTACAAAAGCAAAAGCTATGGTGTATTGTATAAACCATATCAAATGCTCTCCTGCTGCAAAACCACCGATGTTAAAAATCTTTTTAAGCACAGCTTTTTCAAGACTTATCATCTCTTTAATTTTAAGATGAATTTTAAGTTTAAAACTAAGTATTGCTACAAGCATACCAAAGGCGACCAAACGCCCAAGTATATTACTAAGCCCTACTCCAAAAAGCTCTAGTTTGGTAAAATGTAATACATAAAAATTTCCTATAAATATCACAACATTCATCAATAAGGTAGTAAACATAACCCAATAAGCCATATTATACACCCTAATAATAGCAGCCAAAACTATACCCATGGCGTCAAAAAACAAGCAAATTCCAAGCATGTGTAAGTAAATCGCACTATCTTTTAAAAGCTCATTTGGAATTTGTAAAAGATAAAGCAAAAACTCTCCATGCCATAAAATCAAACTTCCGCACACAAAACCAAGCAAAGCATTTAAAAATAAACTTTGATGAATTGCCTTTCTTGCTAGAGTGTAATCTTTAGCCCCTAAAGCTTGAGCAATCACTACGCTACAACCCACACTTAAAAAACTAAAAATAATGATAAATAAATCTGCTACTTGATTACCCGCACCCATAGCTCCAACTAAAAAGTTAGAATATTGCGAAACCATAACGGTGTTGATAATCAAAGAAAAATATCTTAAAAACATTTCTAGCAATATAGGCATACTAAGATGTTTGAGTGAAAGTTGTTTGCTAGCCATAAATACTCTTTTTGATAATAATCTTTTGAAAGTAAAAAGTAATTTTACTTAAAAATTACTTTTTATAAGCTTTATAATATT
>NZ_JAKMTD010000030.1:0-1445 GCF_025772965.1 Campylobacter sp. CNRCH_2013_0898h
TACAAATCCCCCTTACTCATACTTTCTTTATTCTTGCTTTTTTCTTTTTCATTATTTGGATTTGAAATTTCTATTTCTTTAAAACTTTTAGAGCATTCTTTATCTGTGTATAATCTAACACAATACTTTCCCCAAGTCTTACCTATGCTAAAAGGATAATCTTTTAAAAAATCAGGTTGTTTGTTGTAATTAATCTCATTGATTTTAAAATAATACTTTCCTTCAGGTAAGCTTCCAAATTTATCTTTAATACTTTCATCATCATAGTAAAAATATGCTTTTTTCTTGGTAGTTTTATCTTTTATATCTTGATAAAAACTAAAAGCAATTTGTTTATTTGATGGTTTTAAATTATCAGCTTTAGCTACTCCACTTCTTGCCATATAAGAAGATATTAAATCTTTTCCTTTAAAATGATATAAATAAAAACCATCATATTTAAAATAATCTTTATTTTTAAACCTAAGTATAAGTCCTATTTTATGATTGATATAATTATTAAATATTCTTTTGCTATCTTGTAAGGGTTTGGCTAAATAAGCTTTATTATCTTCTAATCTAACTTTAAAACTATGACAATTACTAAAGTCTTTTTCTCTATCAAATCTTATTTTACCTTCTTTATTAGTTTTTAATTTTAATACGCTTTGCTTGATTAGTTTTTCATGATCATACCCTTTTATACTAATACTAGCATTATCAATAGCCTTGCCATGTTCATCTTGTATGATAAGGCTGATGTAATTTGAAGTAGCAGTGTTGTTTATAATGTTAGTGTTATTGTGGGTTAAATTTAGATCTTGATGGTTTAAATCATCATAAGCATAGTGCTTGCTTATCTTTTTAGGTTCTAATTTTATATTTAAACTATTTTTAGCTAAAACATAGTTTTTAATCTTACAATGATAATAATCATAAGTAATGTTTAAATCTTTTAAAGCATATAAATTATTCTCATCATATTTAAGATAATAATTTATTTTTTCATCATTGAAAGAAAAAATTTCATCTTCCTTTGCGCCTAAAAGAAGTTTTTCATAAAAAAATACTCTTGTTTTTAGTTTATTAAAATCTAGATTATAGTTTTGTTCTAATAAAGCTATATTGATTAATGACTCATCTTTAACAAATATATCACAATTGTTCTCATAAAGATGTAAAAGATTTGACATAGATGAAGCATTGTCAAAAAATATAAGCTTTTTATTTTTTTCTTTGTTTTCTAAGATGAAGTGGCTTAGGTTTTTAAGGTGATAAGATACAATCTTAAAATCTTCTTTTATATCATCTATAATGGTATTGCTTTGTTTTATTTTTAAAGAAGTTTCATTGTTAAAATTTGTATTTTTTATTATAGTGTCTATACTTTCTTTTGTATTGTTTTCTTGATTTGAATTTAAAGAAAGTTCTTTGAAATTTATACTTTCTTTTATATTACTTTTTTG
>NZ_JAKMTD010000031.1:0-1412 GCF_025772965.1 Campylobacter sp. CNRCH_2013_0898h
CATGATACTTAACTCATCATTGCTTTTAGTATCTTTACTTAAAATAGTATCTTTGGTTTCATGATTGATAAATTTAAAAAAGTGCAGTAGGTTGTTTTGTAAATTAACAATTCTTGAGCTTACTGCTTTGTTTATGTATACAAATACTATTATCACAATTACTAAAATAACAAAAAGAGATATAAATGCTATGGTTGTTATAAGTTTTGTAATCGGCATTTGTATAGAATCAACTGGAGCCATAGTCACAATAGACCAAGCATCTTGTGAGTTATCCCAAAGATCAAAAGTAGCTATTGCTGCTCTATTTTTCTTTCCATCGCTTGCGCGAGTAAAGTCAAAAACAGTATTTATTTTATCTTTTTGTAATTGTATTAATGTTTTTGCACTAGGATGAGGATTTGCTTCTGAAATACTTTTTCCTGTAAATTTAGAAACAGGACTAACTGCTATTAGACCCTCAGCACCAAGTAATAATCTTTGATCATCTTTGAAAATACTTCTTTTTGGATCTGTTAGCTCTCCTCTAAAATGCGTTAAACTTCCTAAAGCTCCAACTACACCTATAATATTTCCATTTTTAAAGATTGGAATTGCAATATTGTATGCAAAAATTTCTTCACCATTGATGTTGAAAATTTGAGGTTTTCCTATTGATTCTTTTTGTGTTGATATAGCATTATTAATACTTTGTTGTTGTAAAAATGCATCATATGCTTGAACTAATTGCACGCCGCCTTCTGTTTTTAAAGAAGTATCATGAAGTAACATTAAAAATTTATGCTGATTTGTAAGTAGTTTTGGGTTGGTATTTTGATTGATTGGGGTATTAAAAAAATGAACATACATATATGCAATTTTTTCATTTGAATCAAGCACACCTTCTAAAATATTTTGCACTTCTGTATCATCAATACTATTTTCATTTGAAATAGTATTTTTTATAGTATCTTCTACTCCTAGTAAAGTTGAATAAACACTTTCTGTTGCTCCACGGACGATATTTGCATATCTAAAAGCATTAATTTGAAGTAGTTTATCTGCTTCAGTGTGTAAGATATTTGAAGCTTGTATGGAAAAAATACTTGCTAAGATTATAATACCTAGCATTACTATGGAAATTACAACTCCAACTATTTTGGTCCCTATTTTTAAATTTGAAAACAATGTATCTCCTTTATGTGTTTTTAAAAAGGATGTATTTTATCCTAAAAAAATAATTTTTTTATTTTTAATTAATTAATATTTGTTTGGTATTTCTAATAGTGGGCTTGAATGTAAAATGTAGATTTAATAGAGTATCAAAGTTAAACCCATTAAGGGTTTAACTTATTTAGAATTTTTTCTTTCTAGCATCTTCTAAGATATCATTAGCTATTTGATTGACATTGTCTGCAACTATAGCGCTGTCG
>NZ_JAKMTD010000032.1:0-1111 GCF_025772965.1 Campylobacter sp. CNRCH_2013_0898h
AGTGTTAATTGCTAAGCTGGGGTTGGTGATTTTGATTGGATGTGATTGTTATTTTTTATAATTTTTTTATTAAAAAATAGTTTTTTTATATTTAAATAATGCATTTTTTTATTAAAAATAATACAAGATAATTTTTCCCTTAAAATTTACAATTTTTAAACAAGGATAATTCATTATGAAAAACATTACAAGAAGTTTAACGGGAAAATTAACTTTTTTTGTTTTTTTAGCAATTATAGCTATTTTATTTATAGCAAATGCATTTAATTATGCCGAAGTAAAGCATGATGTTCAAAAACTCATCAATGATATACAAGTTAAAACAATGCAAGATGTTTTAAAGAATTTTGATGACTACACTGCTTCAAGAAGCGATGCTATTAGATCTGTCGCCTCTGAATTGCAAAAAAATCCTAATGTGAGTTTAGAAGAAATTTACACTATGGTTAAAGTTGCAAAAGAAGCTAGTCGTTTTGATGTGCTATATGTAGGACTTGCACACAATGGTGCAATGATTAGATCAAATGGAAACCATCAAATGCCATCTGATGGCTATGATCCTAGAACAAGAAGTTGGTACACAAGTGTTGCTTCTGGAGAAAACAAAGTTGTAATATCAAAGCCTTATATTGCCCCTAGCTTAAAAGCTCCTTCTTTATCTTTTTCATATCCTATAGTTGTTAATGGTAAATTTATAGGTGCAGTAGGTGGAAATTATGATTTAAATACTTTTTCAGATAATGTATTATCAATGGGAAGGTCACAAAGCGGATATACTGTGGTTTTAGATAATGATGGAACTATACTTTTTCATGAATCTTCTGAGGCATTATTAACAAAAAATGAATTAAGTCAAAATATAGTAAAATCATATCTTTCAACACCTGAAGGAAAATCAGGACTTCTTTCAAGCTCACCAATGTTAATTGAAGATGGAAATGCTCCTCGCAAGGCTGTGATTTGTCAGAAATCTTCAACAGGATATAATGTTTGTGTGATTGCAGATGAAAAAATCTATAAAGACCCGGTAAATAAAGCTTTAATACAACAAATCATTATTGGTGTTATAAGCTTGGTAATTGCTCTTGTAATTATAAGATTTATGATTAAT
>NZ_JAKMTD010000033.1:0-1068 GCF_025772965.1 Campylobacter sp. CNRCH_2013_0898h
AAATGATACTTATAAAACTAGCTGCAATAACTGCAGTAATTTGAATATAGGCCATTTTCTTGCTAGATTCTTCTATGCTGTCAATATCTGTTACACTGCAGATAGTATCTGAATCTATTTTATCGCAAATAGATAATTTTTCTTTACCCATTTCATTAGTATAAAAAAACGCCTCACCTGGTTTTGCTTTACTAAAAGCTTTAGCAACAATAGCAACATTTTTATTATCTTTGCCAAAATAGTTTTCATCGGTTGAAGCAAATGCAAACAATGCTTTATCAAAAACAAAAGATGAGCCTGGTAAATGTTTTAATCTATCTTCTAATTTCTTCACAGAAACATCGATAGCCAAAACCCCTATAAACTTACCATTTTTAGTTAAAGATATAGAATAGGTAAAAGTAGGAAGTCCCGTTGCTATATCTGTATAAATATCAGTTACATTCCAACCTGTTTTCTTTCTAGCTGCTATATAAAATTCTCTTGTAGTTGCATCATAATTTTGCTCTTTTCCATAAATTAAATAATTTACTCCTTTGGCATCGCTGTCTTTGTTACTTAAAACTAATTCCCCATCAGGTTTTGCCAAATAAATAGCTTGATAATCGCCTATATCTTTTGCAGCTTTTAACTGAATTCCAACATCTTCTATTAATGTTTCTTCGTTGGCTAAAATTTCATATGGATGATGTAAAATACTTTGGGCAAATCTTTCTAATGCGCTTGAAGAGTTGTTGTAAAAATTTTGTGTTAAATTTTTTGCAGAAATAAGTTTATCTTGTTCTGCTTTTATAACTTCTTTAAACAGAGAGTCTTTTACAAAAACAAAAGTTATAATGCCTAAAATAAGTAGACAAAATATAGCAATAAAATTTGCTATGAGTGAGATTTTTATTTTCGCACTTTTCATTGGTTTTCCTTTTTATGTAAATTTGTAGTTATTTTTTGAAAGTGAAAAAATTATCTCATAGGAGTATAAATTTAAAAAAACGATATATTAATAAAAAATTATCTATATAAATAATATTGGATAAATATAAATTTTCTTAAAACACAATATTAAAAAAC
>NZ_JAKMTD010000034.1:0-872 GCF_025772965.1 Campylobacter sp. CNRCH_2013_0898h
GTAATAAAAGATGATCTTTCTAGATGGCTTAATTCTAAGAAGATAGATTTATTTATAACTTCAACTCAAGCTGAGTATGATTCTATAGCAAATGATTATAATTGTTATAAATTTGGAAAAAAAGAAATGGTTTTAACAGGTCTTGCAAGACATGATGCTTTACTAAAAAATAATAGATCTAATGTGAAACAAATCTTTATAATGCCAACATGGAGAAAAAATATAGTTGGCAATGCTGCTAAATCTGACATAAAAGATTTAAAAGAGTATTTTAAACGAAGTGAGTATTTTCAAAAATGGAATTCTTTGTTAAATAATAATGGCTTAAAAAAACTATGTGAACTATATTCTTATACCATAGTTTTTAATCCTCATCCTTATATTATGCCATATTTAAAAGAGTTTAATATTTCATCCAATATCAAAATTGCTAATCAAAATGAAAGTTTGCAAGAATTATTTTGCAATTCTTCTTTGATGATTACGGATTACTCTAGCGTAGCTTTTGAGATGGCGTATCTAGAAAAACCAATACTATATTATCAGTTTGATAAAGAGGAATTTTTTACCTCTCATACATATCAAAAAGGTTATTTTGATTATAAAAAAAATGGTTTTGGATCAGTTGTTGAGAATGAAGAAAATCTACTGAAAGAGCTTGAAATTTTATTGAAAAATAATTGCAAACCTTTTGGTGTTTATAAAGATAATATTGATTTAACTTTTGTTTTTAAAGATTGTAGATGCTGTGAAAGAATTTATAAAAAATTAAATTCAATTTAGTGTTAAGTATTTTGTATTATAATGCAAAATTTATTACTAAAAAAGGTTATTTATGTCTATTTTAAAAAAAACAAAAAAATTATTTAAAG
>NZ_JAKMTD010000035.1:0-823 GCF_025772965.1 Campylobacter sp. CNRCH_2013_0898h
TTAGCTGCTATTTGACCATTTGTGCCTGTTGTAATAAATGCGGCAAATTGAGAATTACCTGCCGCCTGAGCAGCTTCTGCACTCATACCAAAAGCTACTGAAAATGCGGTTACAAAAGCAAGATTTCCCTCATAAACTTTAGAATAATCATTTCCACTTCCTATGGAAAATCCTGAACCTTGACTCATACCACCTTGTTCACTCATCCAAGCTGAAATAGTTCCATGAGTAACTATCATCTTGCCACCACCTTTGTAAGCATTAAAGCCCATAGCATCAGCTACATGGGTATCAATTCTTCCTTTTGACTCTCTTAAAGATACAGAAGCTTGAGAGATCATATCAGTTGCACCCATACCTATAGCAGAAAGATTGCTTCCTGATATTAAAATATCTTTACCATCATTTTTGATTAAAGATAAACGACCATAATTTTTATAATCTTGTTGTCTAATACCTGAACCAGGTCCAATACTACCATCTATTTCTATACCTCTACCATCTCTTGAGGTTAAAACAAGTCTACCATTAGCATCTCTTGAAGCTTCTACACCAGTGCTATCTTTAACTGAATTAATAGCAGCTACCAAAGAGCCATTTTGATCGCTATCTTGATATTCTATCTTACCTATGGTTACACCATTAATCTTAAAATCATCACTTGTAACACCGCCTTTTATAGGACCAACACCTGTGGTTTCAACTAAGAAATTTGCTCTAACCCCTGTGATATCAGAAACTCTATTAATCTCTTCAGCCAAAGCACCTATACCTGTTCCTACTGAAGTAGAAATCACTACAGGTTGGAATTTAAAATCATCTA
>NZ_JAKMTD010000036.1:0-798 GCF_025772965.1 Campylobacter sp. CNRCH_2013_0898h
AATTCTCCTGAGAAATTATCTTTTATGAGTGAAAATGAAAAACAGAGATATTTAGAATTACTAGATCAAAATTTTTCTTATATAGATAAAAATACAATACTTGATTTCTATAAAATCCCAGGTTTTAATTTTTTTTATCAAGTAGGAATTCTAAATTGCTTTAAAAATGAAAAACCACCATTTCAAATAACTTATATAGAAGATTATGATCCTTATAAAGATCAAATTTTAATTACTTACTATACTGGGGATGACAAAGATATAGAAAGTATTGTTGTGGATGGAGAAGAAGTATATGCAGATTATGAAAAGATAGTTAAATATGATTTTTTAGATAGAGTATTTTGCTACCAAAAAAGATTATGGATTCATATTCCAAAAAATGCTAAAGATAAGTTAGAAAATTTTATTGATGGTGAGCAAAGTAAAATAAGTTTTAATGGTAAACATCATCAAAATGTAAACATCCAAGACATCCGAAAAGAATTTCAAAAAAGACTACCAAAGAGTAATATTTGGCTTTTAATGGATAGAGACTATGAAGCAGATGATAATGCAGAACATTTATATAGATATATTATGCAAAATCATCCTGAGCAAGAAATAGTTTTTGCATTAAGAAAAGAAAGCTCAGATTGGGAAAGATTAGAAAAAGAAGGATTTAATTTAATAGAATTTGGGAGTTTTGAATTTGAAAGGATTATAAAAAAAGCCTCCAAAGTCATTAGTTCTCATTCTGATGAGTATTTGATGAGATATATTACACCTAGACAACAATTTATTTTTTTGCAGCATGGG
>NZ_JAKMTD010000037.1:0-786 GCF_025772965.1 Campylobacter sp. CNRCH_2013_0898h
GTAATTGATTATAATAAATATGATATAGCTAGCGATGAATTTGGAGATATATACAAAGCCTTAAGAAGTGATATAGTTGAGGGTAAGATAAAAGATCCAAGGGATGTAGATTCTACTTATGAAAGCAGAAGAGAATTTGATCGCCATAGGGGAGGGTATAAAAATGGTATGAGGCAAGGTTATGAAACTGATACACCTAATGATTGGAGTGAAGAAAGAGCACAACTTTTTAATGATACTTTAATACTACATGCCAAACTAGCAGCCCTAACTCCTCCTCAAGGCTATCCTAATGCACCTTATTATTTTACCCCTGAAAACCTAGAATGGTATTATAAAAGACATAAGCTTGATAAACTCCTTGATCCAAGAATTCCTGCCATATATAGATATAATTTTCCAGAGGATTTAAGAGCTAAAATACTAGCTTATGCTAAAGAACATAATATAAAAGAGTAAAAATAATGAATTTCATTAGCCACTACTATAATCATGGAAGATGGTTTGTATATAGGCTAATTAAAGAAAGGAAAAACAATGCAAAAAATACTTCAAATTGATTTAGAAAAAAGAAAAGCTTTAGAGAATTTAAAAAATTTAAGCTTATTGGGTTTTGGTGGAGTTATGTTATTTAATCTAAATAAAGATGATGTGATTAAAGATAATGATATTTTTTCTATGCATAATATGAATCATTTTTTACAACTTAGTTTAGATCAATTTTACATACCTAATGCTTTTTTAAATATTTTAGAATTTTTGCATATTAAAAAACATATTGATATA
>NZ_JAKMTD010000038.1:0-730 GCF_025772965.1 Campylobacter sp. CNRCH_2013_0898h
AGGCAAATACACCCAAGAATATTCTAAAGCTTTATTTGAAGCTGATCGTATATTAAGAAACTCCCCCTACAAAGACTATCAACCCAGATATTTAGATCCTAATCTTTACACAGGGCAAAGTTCTACTTTGCTTGAGTTTAAAGATTGGCAAAGTATTTATCTAAAAGATCCTATTAAAGGAAGCATAGCTCCTTGGACTAAAGCAGAAAAAGCTTATTATAAATCTTTAAAAACTAAAAAAGAAAGATATAAGTATTTAGTCATTAGAAGTGGATTAAGAAGTACTGTTATAGATATACCTTATGAAGCTATAGGAGCTGTAGATGAAAAAGGAAATGTAGATCCTAAATATGAAAAATTATATAGAATAGTAGATGATAATAAACATAATCTAAGATCAAGTTTATTTCATAATGAATGGGGTATGGCAGCAGGAATATTAGGTGATTATAAATATCTAGCTAATGATATGTTTCAAAATGGTTTTAATGCAAGATTTATCCAAGCTACTATACTTTATATACAATTAAGTGGAGGAAGTAGTATATTAGATAAACCTAATTTATTAGGTGCTATTTATGGTTATGCAGATATTGCTGTAGGAAGTGGTTTAGTAGGAGTGCATAAAAATCCTTTAAGAGAACAAGAGATTAAAACCTTAGCTAAGACTTTAAAACCTGATGAATTTGGTATGCTTCCTTTTATAGATGAGATTATGGGAGTAGATTGG
>NZ_JAKMTD010000039.1:0-691 GCF_025772965.1 Campylobacter sp. CNRCH_2013_0898h
CGCCGTTATAATTTTTAATAGTAAGCTGAGTCACACCACTACTTTTAGCTTGAGAACCTGTTTCAAATCTAGTTACACCTATTTTAGAGCTTTGAGTTGGACCTATACTAGCTTTTACGGTTTGATTTGACTGTGCACCGAGTTGGAATTCTTGATTTATAAAGTTTCCACTTAAAAGCTGCTTTCCATTGAATGCTGTAGTGTTAGCTATATTATCAAGTTCTTCCATCAAACGATTAATATCAGCTTGAAGCATATTTCTTGTTTTAGTACTTTGTCCATCTTGTGCTGCTTGAGTAGCTTTTACTTTGATAGTATCTAAGATTTTAAGCTGCTCATCCATAGCCTTATCAGCTGTTTGTAAAATACCTATAGCATCATTACCATTATTTATAGCTTGACCTAAGGTTGCAGCTTGTGATCTTAAGCTATCTGCTATAGCCATACCTGAAGCATCATCTGCTGCAGAATTGATTCTAAGACCTGAACTAAGTCTTGATAAAGACTTATCAAGCTCTCTTGCTGTGATAGTTGAATTTGCATGTGCATTCATTGCACCTATATTGGTGTTTATTCTAAAACCCATTTTAAATCCTTTCAAAATATTGCTTAGAACTTTTAAAGCAATAAATGTTCCAAATTTTAAAGAGTATTTTTAAAGAGTATTTTTAAAGAGTATTTTTAAAGAGTA